>JALTBU010000173.1 GCA_027008345.1 Nautiliaceae bacterium
TTTTCTTCCGTTTTTATATAAAAAAGCTATATCTTCTTTTTTTAAACCGCTAATCTTTTTCTACCTTTAGCTCTTCTTCTTTTTAAAACTTTTCTTCCGTTTTTAGTTTTAAGTCTTGCTCTAAATCCATGTGTTCTTTTTCTTCTAATTTTACTTGGCTGATAAGTTCTTTTCATAAACTCTCCTTTATTAATTTTTCAAGTTCGAAATTTTACCAAAAGATATTAATATAATCCAAGTTTTCCATCTTTTCTTCTGTAAATTACCCTCTTTTCTCCACTTGTATCTTTAAATACCATAAAATAAAGACCAGATTTTTTATATTCTTCAATAGCTTCTTCAATGCTTAAAGGTTTTTCAACATCAAGAGGCATTTCGACTATTTCATCTTGTGATTCTTCAACAATTATTTCTTCAAGTCTGTCTTTTTGTTTATAGTCAGTTTTTTTGTCATGATATCTTCTTAAAAGTTTTTCAAGCTTATCTTTTGCCTTATCAAGAGCAGCATACATATCTTTATCTTTAAAATGCACTACTGCTGTTCCTTTATCAGGTATATTCATAATTATTTCAACATCAAAAAAATCTCTTTTGTCTTTTTCAACAGTTACTATTGAATGCACTATGCCAAGATTATATTTTTCAACTTCATCAATAACTTTTCTTATATGATCTTTCATAGCTTCTGTAAGTTCAATGTTTCTCCCAACTATTGTTGTATTCATAACACTCCTTTTTAATTGTTTTATATTAATTTTATACTGATTTAGGGATTTTGTAAAGTCATTTTGACTTTTCTTATATGAAATTGAGGAAGTTTAGACATTACAGTTACATAAACAAGCACAGTTCCATTTGTGTCAGGTGTTTGTGCATAACTACAATCTTGATCTGTGGAAGTATTGCAGTCTTTTAAAAAATAATGAAATTTGATATTTGCTCTATAAAAAGGATATGTAAGATTTATTTCATGAATCCTGCCTGCTGTATAATCATGTCCTTGAAGAGCAAGTATAGCATATTCAGTCGCACTTCTTAAAGCCAAATTGGCACGTATATCCATTATACTTGTTGAAGCATGTTTTGAACTTGAAGCACTAAATTTCATTATCATTACACCAATAAGAGCCATTACAACCATAAAGATTATGCTAAGTAAAAGTGAAAAACCCTTTTTCAAAACACTATCCTTTCTTTACAAACAGTAAGATTTTCATTTTCATTTATTTTAATACTTGGATTTTGAATACATAAATAGAGTCTTAAAAGTCCGTTTTGTTCTTTAAATTTAAATTGGGTTACATGTGTTGCAAGCAAAGAACTGTTGGCATCTGTATAATTTTCATCGTTCCAAGGAAAATAATTTTGTTTAAGAGTAATATTAAAGTCATTTGTATTACTATTATATATTGGGACAATTGCAAAAGCCCCATTAGTAATATAAAACCCTTCATAAACCGTTGCCTGATTTGACTGATTTATTTCTGTTACTCTAATAACATCTTTACTGCTAGGGATAGGAGATATTTTATATACATTTTTGGCAGTTGTCCCATACCATCCATAAGACTGATTTATATCTATAAAATCACCTCTTCCATCAGAACCGCTAAAAATCAAAGTTGCATATTTTTTATTAAAAACATCATTTGGATCTGATGCATTTACATTAAGTCCCCAAGAATCAAAATATGCAGTTAAAATATCAGAAGTTATATTAATATCTGAATATGGTATTGTAATATTATAATCGCCTCCGTTTGGATTGTTTATTTTTGTCTGATTTAAATCAACAAAACCAGCCCATCCCGGAATTACTTTTTGAAGAGTAGAATTCCACTCTCCTCTTTTTGAATAAATATCTTTATTTATCCATTCAATAACCGGATATTTTGAAGCATTAGAAGCATTTAAATCACTTATTGAAATAAATCCAGAAACATTCCCATCCCTGCATCCGTTGTTAGTTACATTGCATTCCGTAGCAATTACAGTATTTGGAATGCGAGTTTCAAGTTTTGCTGCAATAGTATTTAAAACAAGGTCAGTTTCATACGCAAGTGAGTTAGTTGCTTTTGTAAATGCATAATTTTTATATACTTTAAGCAGTATTTCGGTTGCAATGGTTGCAAGAATTCCAAGTACTACAAGTACTACAATTAGTTCTAATAAAGTAAATGCTCTTTTCATATTTTTCATCTGCTAAGCTCTTCTAATGACAAATATTTACTTTCTCCAATATTCATAGAAGGATATGAGATAGAAATTTTTTGATTATCAACAGTAGTAGATACTGTTATTAATTTTATATTTGTTAAATTTGCACTATTGTTATAATCAAAAGTAAAATTAAAATCATTTAATGAATAATTTGCATTGTCTTTTATGTATTTAACTTTTACTTTAAGCACTACATTTCCATAACTTAAAAGCGATTCAGTATAGTTATTATAATCATCAATATCATCATATGTTGAATCATCCCCTGCTGTTTCCCCACTGTCAATTCCTATATTGCTTACTGTAGCATTTGTTCCACTTCTTAAAATATTATTATTCATCTGATACTTTCCTATTCTATTTAATCCGTTCGGATATTTTCTGATAAGCAAAGCGTTATCTCCAAGTGTGGCATTCAAATCTTTATAAAAATTATCATCTTTAGTATTATTTTCATCAAAATACAAAGTATTTATAAGTTGCAAAAGAGAAAATTCTTGATAAAATATTTCCTCTTTTGCAGTAGTTTTTACAGTTTCAGTTGATGTTTGAAGCATAACAGGCAATGTTACTGCTACTATACCTATTATTATTAAAGAAATAATAATTTCGATTAAAGTAAATGCATTAGATTTTCTTGGATTTCTCATATGTACTTACAATCCCCTTCATCACTTTTCCTCTTATACCTTCTTTTTCAATTTCAAATATTCCCTCAGCTGTTGTACCTTTTGGTGACATTACTTTATTTTTAATATCCGCAAAATTTTCTTTCATTGCTGAAAAACTTTTAAAAAGCCCTCTTGTAAGCTTATCTGAAACATCTCTTTTCAGACCTGTATAAACGCCTCCATCACTAATTGCTTCTGCAATTATAGCCAAAAATGCAGGTCCACTTCCAATAATTGAAGTCGCCATATCTATTTCATCATCATTATTTACCCAGATTACTTCCCCTATTTTACTTAAAATTTCTATTGCCGTTTCTTTTGCATTCTTATCACCTGTAACGGCAGTAGTTGAAGCCTGATATTTTGCAGCAATATTTGGCATTGCCCTTATATAAGATTTTGCTTTAATATATTTTTGAAGTTCTACAAGGCTTTTTCCTGCAAGAATTGAAATTAAAATTTCAGCCTCACCTTTTATTCTCATAGAAACTTCCTGCAAAGCATATGGTTTTACTGCTAAAATGATAATTTTCCCCGTAATGTCATACCCGTCAATCAAGCCATATGTACAACCAAGCTCATTTGATAATTTTTTCATTTTTTCTTCATCTCTTCCCACTATTTCAACATTCTTCATATCCCATTCACTGTTTTTCATTCCATAAAGTATGGCTTTTGCCATTTCTCCATAACCTATAATACTAACTTTCATTGCCCTCTCCTAAAAATTCCCCTATTTCTCTTGCAAGAGAATAATTATATTTATCCAAAACAGCCTGTCCTAAAACTTTCTCTTCTGTATTAAAAATTAAAGGTGCGGCAAAATTGACAGTTGATTTTTCAAAAGGTTTTGCAGGAGTTAAAATATTCAAAACCATTACATTATTTTCATTCACTTTAAGTTTCTCAGTGAATTCATCATCAAGTTCAAAATCATAGTCATTTCTTAATTCAAAAGGATCTATTAAAGTAAATGACACATTTTTACCTTCAAGTTTATAAAAAGGCCCTTCAATATGCGATAAATCATACTCTTTTTCATTTTCAAATCCCAAAATCGGATATAAAGCTTTATAAATCATAAACACCCTTTAAAAACGGTTTTTATAATTATAGTATAATTACGCAAAAAAAGGATGTTTAGTGAGAGAATACAATCCTAAAGAGTTTGAACAAAAGACATATGAAACATGGGAAAAAAATAAATTTTTTGAGGTAGATTACAATAAAGATAAAAATTTCTGCATTATGATGCCCCCGCCTAATGTTACAGGAAGTCTTCATATCGGACATGCACTCACATTTACTCTTCAAGACATTATAGTAAGATATAAAAGAATGGACGGATATGCCACACTTTGGCAACCCGGGACCGACCACGCCGGTATTGCGACTCAAAATGTTGTAGAAAAGCAAATACTTGCCGAGGGTAAAACAAAAGAAGAGCTTGGAAGAGAAGAATTTTTAAAAAGAGTGTGGGAATGGAAAGAATTTAGCGGAGGTACTATTACCAAACAATTAAGAAGACTCGGGGCAAGTCCGGCTTGGTCAAGAGAGAGATTTACGATGGATGAAGGATTACAAAGAGCTGTAAGGGTTGCTTTTAAAAAACTTTATGATGAAGGCCTTATTGTAAAAGGCAATTATATGGTTAACTGGTGCCCAAAAGACGGGGCATTAAGTGATATTGAAGTAGAATATGAAACTCATCAGGGGAAACTTGTTTATATTAAATATCCAATAGTTGATAGTAATGAATATATAGTAGTTGCTACTACAAGACCTGAAACATATTTTGGTGATACTGCTGTTATGGTTAATCCCGAAGATGAAAGATATAAACATTTAATCGGCAAAAAAGTCCGCCTTCCTTTAATAAACAGAGAAATTCCGATTATTGCAGATGAATATGTTGATATGGAATTTGGTACAGGGGCAGTGAAAGTAACACCTGCACACGATCCAAATGACTATGAAGTGGGTCTTAGACACAATCTTGAAATCATTAAAGTATTTGATGAAAAAGGAATTCTTAACGAACAGGCCGGAGAATTTGCAGGACTTGATAGAATTGAAGCTAGAGAAAAAATTATTGAAAAATTAGATAAAGAAGGTTTTATTGAAAAAATTGAAGAGCATACCCATCAAGTAGGACATTGTTACAGATGTAAAAGCGTAATTGAGCCATATGTTTCAACTCAATGGTTTTTGAAAAAAGAAGTTGCAATTCCTGCGATCGAAGCAGCAAACAAAGGCGAAGTAAAATTCCATCCTCCTCAATGGAAAAACAATTATGACGCATGGATGAGAGAGCTTAGAGACTGGTGTATATCACGTCAGCTTTGGTGGGGACATCAGATTCCTGTATATTACTGTGATGATTGCGGTAATGAGTGGGCAAGTGTTGAAGAGCCTCATGAGTGTCCAAAATGCCATTCTAAAAATTTCCATCAAGACCCGGATGTGCTTGATACATGGTTCAGCTCAGCTCTATGGCCGTTTTCTACACTTGGATGGGAAAACGGTGAATGGGGTAAAGGCATAAAATGGAGAGAAGAGGATTTAGAAAGATTTTATCCAAATAACCTTTTAATCACCGGATTTGATATTTTATTTTTCTGGGTTGCCAGAATGATGATGATGGGAGTTCATTTTCTTAAAGAAGTGCCATTTAGAGATGTATATCTCCATGCGCTTGTAAGAGACGAACACGGTCAAAAAATGAGTAAATCAAAAGGAAATGTAATTGATCCTCTTGAAATGATTGACAAATACTCAGCCGATGTTTTAAGATTTACTCTTGCTATTTTAGCCGTTCAGGGAAGGGATATAAAACTATCTGAAGCTAAAATGATTGAGAGCAGAAACTTTACAAACAAATTATATAATGCGGCAAGATATCTGACAATGAATCAGAAGACATTCAAAGATTTAAACGATATTGAAATAAAAACAGACCTTGGCAGATGGATGCTTTATAAATTCAACGAAGCTGTAAAAAATGTAAGGCGTGAGCTTGACGAATATAGATTTAATGATGCAGCGATGACACTATACAGATATCTGTGGAATGATTTTTGTGACTGGGGAATTGAACTTAGCAAAGTAAGCAAAGAATCAATAAACGAACTTGGAAGTATATTTAAAGAATCTATGAAACTTTTACATCCATTTATGCCTTTTATAACTGAATTTTTATATCAGGAATTAAGTGAAAACAAAGATATTGAAAAAAACACCATTATGCTAAAAGAATATCCAAAAGCAAAAGAGCTTAAAAAACCTGCCGATTTTGACCTGATTATTGAAGCAATTGTATCGCTTAGAAGAATCAAAGCCCTGACTCAAAGTAATTTCAAAAAAGCTTATGTACTTGCAAATCTTCCTGAAATGGCAAAAGATTACATTAAAAGACTAGCAAAAGTCGAAGAAGTTGAATTTGTAGATAAGCCAATCGAAAATTCAATAAAAGATATTTCTGATAATCTAGAAACAATGGTAAGTAAAGAAGATATTGATATTGAACCGATTATTAAAAGATTAAATCAGCAAAAAGCAAAACTTGAAAAAGAGATTGAAAAATTATCAAAAAAACTTTCAAACAAAAATTTCATTGAAAAAGCACCGAAAAATGTTGTTGAAAAAAACCAAAATGAATTAAATGAATTAAAGGACAAATACTCCAAAATAGAAGAGGAATTAAGGAAATTAAATGTATAAAAGAATTTTATTTATTATCCCTCTTTTTTTTCTTGCATGTTCACATAAACCAAAACCCGGGGAATATCACAGCGAACTACAAATCCATCAACAGCTTAAAAAAGATATTCAAGATGTTTTTTTAGATAATGCAGATGATGATTTTATGAATCTTGAAGCAGAATTTCCAAGTTCTCCTTACATAAAAAGTGACCTATTAATATTATATCTTGCACATTTACAAAACGAGGATTATATTTTAGCCAAATTCTATCTTAATCAATTTGAAAAAAGATTTGCTTCAAAAAATGAAATACCCTGGTGTGAGTATCAAAAAATAAAAATAGATTACATCTCATATCAAAATGCTTATACAAATCAAAAAAGAATTCTAAATTTAATTAAAGAATGTAAAAATTATAAATTAACATATCCTAACTCAATATTCTTACCAGAAATTAATACAATTTATATGAAGGCTCTCTTGACAAATAAATATCTTAATGATAAAATATATAAACTTTATAAAAAACTCGGTAAGAAAAATGCAGCAAAACTCTATAAAACTGATATACCTAAAAATTCAAAACCGCCAAAAATTCCATGGTATAAAAAAATATTTTACTGGTAAGGAGAAACATGACACTTGATAATTATGAAAAATTACCGGCTGAAATTCCTGTTTTAATAGAAAAAGAGCTTATTTATCCATTTATGATAATTCCTATTTTTCTTGAAAAAACAGAGGATATTTTAGCAGTCCAAAAAGCAATCAACGATCATTCACTTCTGTTCGTAAGCATAAAAGATGAAAAAGACACATATGGAACTATTGGAACAATAATTAGAAAAGTAACTCTGCCTGAGGGTAAAGTAAAAATTCTTTTTCAAGGACTCACGAGAGGTAAAATATTAGAAATTTTAGATAAAAAACCTACAATTGCCCTTGTTGATAAAGTAGAAAGTGAAAATAAAGATGAAAAAGAAATTCAGGCACTTCTTGAAAATTTAAAAGAACACATCACAACTTTAAGCGAATTAAATCCTTTTTTTCCAAAAGACTTTATAAAAATAATTGATTCAAATTCAGATCCTGACAGGATTGTTGATATTATTGCAAGTTCTCTTAAACTTCCCGTAGAAAAAGGATATGAGCTCTTTAAAGAGACTGATTCAAAAGAAAGACTTATAAAACTTATTCATTTTATTTTAGAAGACATTGAAGCAATCAAGCTCAAAAATGAACTTAATAAAAAAGTAATGGAACAAGTCCAGGAAGCAAACAGAGAGCATCTTTTAAAACAGCAGCTTAAACTTATCCAAAAAGAGCTCGGAATGACAAACGAGCTTGAAGAAGAGATAAAAGATTATTATGAAAAACTTGAAAAACTTAAACCTTGTATGAAAGAAGATGCTTATAAAGAAATAAAAAAACAAATTGACCGTCTATCAAGAATGCATCCGGACAGTGCAGAAGCAACTACCACTATGAATTATATAGAATGGGCACTTGAAGTTCCTTTTTGCAATTATGCCAAAGAAGAGTTTTCAATTGATGAACTACAAAAAAGACTTGATAAAGATCATTATGGACTTAAAAAGATAAAAGAAAGAATTGTAGAACATTTTGCAGCAAAAGAACTTGCCAAAAAAAGAGGTGAAGAATTCAGCGGTGCAACTTTATGTTTTGTAGGACCTCCAGGAGTTGGTAAAACAAGTCTTGCTAATTCAATTGCAAAAGCTCTTGATAGAAATCTGATTAGAATTGCCCTTGGAGGACTTGAAGATGTAAACGAACTAAGAGGTCATAGAAGAACATATATAGGTGCAATGCCGGGAAGAATTGCACAAGGAATAATCAATGCAAAAGAGATGAATCCGGTTATGGTACTTGATGAAATAGATAAAATTTCAAGATACAGAGGTGATCCGACAGCTGTACTTCTTGAAATATTAGACCCTGAACAAAATAAAGCTTTTAGAGACCTTTATCTAAACTTTGATTTAGATTTAAGCAAAGTTTTATTCATTGCAACGGCAAACGATCCAAGTACCATTCCTGCACCTCTTAGAGATAGAATGGAGATGATTTTCCTTGGAAGTTACACTCCGCAAGAAAAATTCCAAATAGCAAAAAGATATCTTATTCCGCAGGAGATGAAAAAACACTCTTTAAAAAGCACTGAAATACATATTTCAGACGCAGCTTTAAGAGAAATAATTGATAAATACACAAAAGAAGCCGGAGTCAGAAATCTTAGAAGAATTATTGCAAAAATTATGAGAAAAGCGGCAATTGAAATTTTAAAAGGTAAAAAAAGCGTAAGAGTTACACTTAAAAACCTTAAAGATTTTCTTGATAAGCCTGTTTTTGGTATAGAAACAGTTGAGAAAAAAGACAAAATTGGAGTTGTCAATGGTCTTGCATGGACACCTGTTGGGGGAGATGTATTGAAAGTCGAAGCAGTAAAATATAGAGGTAAAGGTCAGGTTATTTTAACCGGACAGCTTGGTGATGTAATGAAAGAATCAGCGCATATTGCATTTACTCTTATAAAAGTTTTAATTGATAATAAAAAATTAAAAATAAAAGAAAAAACCAAAGAGCCTATTTATTATAAATATAATGTTCATATCCATGTCCCAGAAGGGGCAATTCCAAAAGACGGACCGAGTGCAGGTATTACTATGGCTACAGCAATCGCAAGTCTGTTTAGTGAAACAAAAGTTCATTCTGACGTTGCAATGACGGGAGAAATTACACTCAGCGGAGATGTATTACCAATAGGTGGGCTTAAAGAAAAACTGATAGCGGCATATAAAGCAAAAATCAAAAAAGTATTAATACCTGAAAAAAATTATCAAAGAGATTTAGATGACATTCCCCAAGAAGTTAAAGAAGGTCTGGAAATAGTTCCTGTAAAAAAAATAGAAGAAGTACTTGATCACGCTTTAGTAAAATGAAAAGTTAAAAATGAAAAATAAAAAGTGGATATTTTTTTTATTTCCTCTTTTTTTATTTGCCGATATTAAAAAAGAAATTACAAATTTTTACAAACAAAATTATCCTGAAATTATAATTGAACAAATAAAAATAATCCCCCTGCCTCCCCAAAAATACAAAACTATAATTTTTTTACTCAATCCTAAAAGAAGTTTTGGGAATATTAAAATAGATAATAAATATTATTATGTGAAAATAAAAGCAAAAATTCCTGTATGTATTGCAACACAAATCATAAAAACAAACCAAGAAATTCTTAATCGATGCAAAATAAAAAAAATAAATTTTAAAAATTTTTATTCAAAACCTCTTTTTAAAATTACTCCGGATATTGTCGCATCAAAAATAATTTCAAAAAACTCAATTATCAATGAATCAAATACAAAGAAAAAACCCGATGTATTTAAAAATTCTTCCGTTTCGGTTATAATTCAATCAAAAAATATAACAATTTCATCAACTGCAAAAGCATTAGAGGATGGATACAGGGGAGATGAAATAAAGATACTGATTAATAAAAAAATTAAAAAGGCAGTTGTAACAGATAAAGGGGAAGTAAAAATAAAATGAAAAAAATTTTAGTTTGTATTAGCGGGGCAAGTGGAGCTTCTCTTGGTATTAAACTTTATAATATGATACCTCCTAAATACGAAAGATATCTCGTTGTTTCTGAAAATGCAAAAACTGTTTTACAAAAAGAGGAAAATATTTTTTTAAATGACGATATAGCCGCTCCCCCTTCAAGTGGAAGTTTTGGAATTGATATAACTTTTATAGTCCCGACAAGTATGAATACATTGGCAAAAATTGCATTAGGGCTTGCAGATAATCTAATAACACGCTCTGCTCTTGTAGCTATAAAAGAGAAAAAGAAACTTATTTTGGCTCCAAGAGAGATGCCTTTTACTCAGATTCATTTAAAATATATGTATGAATTATCAAAACAGCCAAATATTTATATAGCACCTCCTGTTATTGCATATTATAACAATCCTAAAACCGTTAATGATATTGAAATGTTTTTGATTGGGAAATGGTTTGATATGGCGGGAATTGAAAATAATTTTTTCAAACGCTGGGAATAGATGAAATCAATTGGCAAACACTCGGATACAAAAATGATTAAATTAATTTATGATTTATTATTTTATAAAAAAATACCAAATATTGAATAATAAAGGAATATTATGGCTAAATTTAAAATAGCAATTTATCCAGGAACTTTTGATCCTGTGACAAACGGACATATTGACATTATAAAAAGAGCATATAAAATATTTGATAAAATTATTGTAGCCGTAGCAGATAACAAAGATAAAAAAACCATGTTTGATTTAAAAAAAAGAGTTGAAATGATGAAAAAAGCAACTTCATCTTTTGAAAAAGTGGAAGTTAAATCATTTAATACTTTATTAGTTGATTTTGCAAAAAAAGAAAATGCAAATATTATCATAAGAGGTCTTAGAGCTGTCAGTGATTTTGAATACGAACTGCAAATGGGATATGCAAATAAATCTCTTTACAGTGAAATTGATACAATTTATCTTATGCCAAACCTTGACAATGCTTTTATTTCTTCAAGTGTTGTAAGAAGCATATTAAAATACAACGGTAATGTATCACACCTTGTACCAAAAGAGATAATAAAGGATTTATATGTACATAGCGTTTGAAGGTATTGATACAAGCGGTAAAACTACACAAATAGAACTTTTAAAAAAAGAATATGAAAATGCTCTTTTTGTAAAAGAACCAGGTTTTACAAAACTTGGTGAAAAGCTTAGGAAAATTATATTTGAAGATGAAATTTCAAAAAAAAGTGAACTATTTTTATTTTTAGCGGACAGAGCGGAACTTGTAGAAAAAATAATAAAACCAAATCTTAATAAACTTATAATAAGTGATAGAAGTGTTATAAGCGGTATAGCGTATGCAATGGAATTTTTTGATTTTGATATGCTTGTCAATCTTAACAGATTTGCAACAGATTCTATTTTTCCTCATTTTGTAATTATTTTGAAAATAGACAAAGAAACATTAAAACAAAGACTCTCACAAAAAGAACACGATAATATTGAAAAAAGAGGAATTGAATACCTTTTAAATATTCAAAATAATATAATTATGGTTTGTAACAGACTTGAAATACCTTATCTTCTTATTAATGCAGACTCTTCAATTGAAGAAATAAATTTTAGAATTAAAAAAGCAATTGAAATACGAACTCAAAAATCAAAGGATACGAATTGAGTCTTTGGAATAAAATAAAAAAAGATTTTTTAGCAGTTAAAACAAGAGACCCGGCATTCAAAAACAATTTAGAACTTTTATATGCATATCCGGGTGTTTGGGCTCTTGTAAATTACAGAATTGCAAATTCCATTTATAAAAAAGGCTTTAAAAGGTTTGCAAGATTTATAATGGCAATAAATCAATTTATTACTAACATAGATATTCATCCAGGAGCTACAATAGGAGAGAATGTTTTTATAGACCACGGTATTGGGGTTGTAATAGGTGAAACTGCAATCATTAAAGACAATGTAACAATTTATCAGGGTGTTACACTTGGAGGTGTAAGCTTAAATCCTGGCAAAAGACATCCCACAATAGAAGAAGATGTAACAATAGGAGCCGGTGCTAAAATTCTTGGAAATATAACAATAGGAAAAGGCAGTAAAATAGGGGCAAATTCTGTGGTGGTAAAAGATGTGCCCGAATTTTCTACCGTAGTTGGAATACCCGGAAAAGTTATAAAAAGAAAGGATTTTTCACCTCTTTCTCATAATAAACTCCCTGATATTGAAAAAGAACTATTTGAATATTTGATGGACAGAATAAAAGTGCTTGAAGAAGCAGTAATAAATGAAAATAAAAATATTATTGAAAAAGATGAAGAAATAGAAAAAAAATACAGAGAGTACATTGACGCTTTAAAATATAAAGATTAAAAGAGAAAATTAAAATTTATTCTCTTCTACGTTTTTTAACATTTTATTTGCCATTTCATTGACTTCATCGGCAATTTTATCAACTTCATTTACTGCATTTTCCATATTTTGTGTTTTTGAATTAACTTCTTCTATTTTTTGTGTAGCTGTGGAAATATCCTCTGTCTGTTTAATAATAGCTTCGCCGATTGTAGAAATAGACTGAGTTAAAATATTTATATTTGCATCTATTTCACTTAAACTTTTTTGAGTTTTTTCAGCAAGTTTTCTGACTTCATCAGCAACTACTGCAAATCCTCTTCCATGCTCCCCTGCCCTTGCCGCTTCAATGGCAGCATTTAGAGCAAGTAAATTAGTTTGATCTGCAATTTCTTGAATAACACTTACCACATTTTTAATATCTTCTGATTGCTGCATTACATTTGATGTTTGATTTGAAATTTCAAATATTTTCTCATTAATGTTTTGCATCATAGCTGCTACTTCTGCAAGTTCTTTTGAAGCTTCAAGAGATGCTTTATGAAGTTCATTCATTTTTTCTTTAAGAATATTTGCACTTTGTGTCAACATTTCACCGTTGTCTTTATTTGTTTGAAGTATTTTTACAATTGTATCAAGAACTGAATTTACAGCTTTTTCAACTTTACCAATAGCATTTTCAATTCGTTTACTGAAATCTTTTTTCATTGCATAATCTAAAACAACAACAGTTTTATTAACATCATCACCAATAATTTTTTCAAGTGCATCTTGCATTTCATTAAATACAACCCTTACTTTTTCCAAATCAGGATTTGCAGCTTTTTCGTGGACCCTTCCTTTTAAAACTCCCTTTTTCATTTTATCAACTTCTCTGAAAAGCCCTTGAATCATTAAAGCATCTTGATGAAGATTTTCTTCAATTTTTTGAATATTCTCATTTATAACCTCAGCCATAAGTCCAATTTCGTCTTTTGAATCTATATCAATAGTTTTTGCACTAGTTGTTTCTCTGTTTAAAAATCTAAAAAATTCCAAAAGACCTTCTTTTAATTTATTAATTGACATAGTTAAATCTCTGATTAATACAAATGCCAAAAAGATAATTAAAAATACAACAACTATTACTAGACTGCTAATTAAAATTAATTCAATTTTTTGTAAATGTAAGAGATTTTCAATTTCATTTAAAACTTCTTGACCTAGTTTGTCAAGATATTGTTTCATTTTATTTATTCTCTCGGTTGAGAGTTTAATCCATTCATTTACTGATATTGCATTTAATTTTACCATATTCGATGTTAATGTTTTAAATGCTTGAATTGCAGGGTTGTCATTCACTTTTACAATCTTATCAAGTTTTTTAATTGAAATATTTTTATTCACAGCCTCTTGGACTTTTTCAAGTCCGTTGTAATATTTTTCAAAAGTTTTTTTGATTGTATTTAACTCACTGTTTTCTTCTGGTGTAACACCTAATTTTTTATATTCAGCAATTAATTCAAGCAATTTTTTATATTCTTTCTCAGCTTTTATTTTATATTTTTCTTTTCCTCTTAAAACATAATTTTTAAAATGATGAATAAACCCTCCATATCCTATAATACTTTTAATTTGAGATAAAATTTTTTGTTTTTCAGGAATTATTTGAAGCTTGTTCCTTATTTTTTCAATTTTATTTTCAAGATATCCAGTATATTTTAAGAAATCTTGAAAATTTGAAAGTTTTCTGTTTTGAATAAGAATAGATCCATTCCATGCTGTAAGTATTTTATTCCATAATATATTTTTTGAAAGTATATATGCTACATAAGCTCTTTCTTTTCCAGCTTCTTCAATAGCTTCCATTAAATCATAATATTTTACTATACCATCCATCAGTTCTTCATTTGGTGCATATTGAAGAACGTGATATTTTGTATTAATAAAATCTTTATCAATATTAGAATAATAATTAATAACACTCAAAACTCCTATTTCAAGATTATCTACTTTTTTTCTTATTTCATTTATACGTGAATAAAGTTTGAATGCTTTTTGATAATTTTTATAAACCCCTTCTTCTATATTTTTAAGATCAATTTTATTAATATAATTTTTAAGTGCTCTCATATATTTGTCGACTTTTTGTCTTTGTAAAATTAGTTCGTTTTTAAACTTTTTACCGTCATTGGCAAGATATGCCACACTGTAACCTCTTTCTTTTTGTATTTCAACCATTGTTTGTGAAGTTTTTTTGACATTTAAATACATTAATTTATATAAATCATTTGTTTCTTTATATTTTTCATATATTGTATCAAGCAGATATCCGCTCAATAATAAAATCAGTACAATTGGCAACAAAACCATAAATAATAATTTCTGCTTTATAGTAAATTTCTTAAACATTAAATTCTCCTTTATTTTTTATTCCTCTATTTTTATTTTGCAAGAATATCGTCAAAATTAAAATTTTTTAAATAATCAATAGCTTTTTTTTCCGGCATTGGTTTTGCAAACAAAAAGCCCTGCACATAATCACAATCCAAATTTTTCAACAAATTTAACTGTGCATAATTTTCTACTCCTTCTGCAATTATTTTTTTATCAAGAGTGTGACCTAAGGAAATTATAGCTTTTGTTATTTTTTCATCTTCTCTGTCAAAGGGTAAATCTTTTATAAACGCCCTGTCTATTTTCAATGCAAATACCGGAAGTTTTTTGAGATATGCCAAAGAAGAATACCCTGTCCCAAAATCATCTATTTCGATTTCAATGCCTTCTGAATTCAATTTATAAATATCATAAATAAAAGAATTTATATTCTCCATCAGTACAGATTCTGTTATTTCTACGATAATCCTTTTAGCATCAATTTTTTCATTTTTAATTTCATTAATCAAATCATCTACAAACTTTTTTTGATGAAGCTGTTTTACTGAAACATTTATAGCAACTTTCACCTTATTTGTTTTTTTTAAAAATGAGCATATTTTATTTAAAATTATTCCTCCCACTTCATTTATGAGTCCTGTATCTTCAAGTATCGGTATAAAAACAGCTGGTGAGACAAGACCCCTTGATGGAGAATTCCATCTAATAAGAGCTTCAAAAGAATATATTTTTTTATTTTTTATATCTATAATAGGCTGATAATACATCTCAAACTCATCATTCTCAATAGCCTGCAAAAGTTCGCTTTCAAGTATGATTCTATCTATTGAAATCTGCTTTATTTTTTTATTATAACTTAAAAATCCTTTTCCTTTTTTCTTTATTTCTTTTACAGCAGCTTCGGCTTTTGTAAAAAGCATCTCTTTTGAATCTGCATCTTTTGGAAAAAATGCAGCACCTATACTTAGTGTAATAAGGACTTCTTTTTCATCTACGTCAAACACAAATTCAAAATTATTTAATTTTTCTTTTAAAATCATAAAAAGCTCATCTTCATTTTTTATATTATTTATAAATAATCCAAATTCATCACTTCCCACCCTTGCAATCAAATCATCTTTTTTAATAAGTTTTTTGAGTATTTCGGAAAGTTTAATAAGTATCAAATCACCTGCATAAAATCCAAGACTTTCATTAATATTTTTAAATTTATTTATATCAATAAGAATCAATGCCCCTGTTTGGTTTTTTTCATGTAAGATTTTAAGAGTTGATTCGAGTTTTTCAAAAAAATATCTTCTGTTTGGTAGATTGGTTAAAATATCATAATAAGCTAAATATTTTATATTTTCTCTATTTTGAAGCATCAGTATTGCATATCCAACATCATGAGCTATTTGCCTGAGTATAGTAATAAAATGCGGGTTAAAATCTTTTTTATTTTTAAAATATCCTACAAGTAAAGCTTTTATTTCAGAATGTTTTATTAAAGTTGCCACAGAATATTCATCTTTATAAATAGGAAAAGTAATTTTATATTCATATAATTTCTCATATTCATTTTCATTAAAACTTTCATTTTCAAAATGCTCTTTTGTAGCAAGTACATTCCTGAAATCTTTTATTTTTTTTACATCAAAGACTGCATTTTTATTCAAATATTTCTCATATGCCTCATTGCCGTAAGCTGTTCTTATAATAACCTTGTCATTTTCTATATCTGCAATATATACAAAATCAAAAACTCCTTCTTTTACAAGAGTTTCAACAGTAAAAGAATATATTTCTTCAACACTTTGAGCTCTTAATACTTCTTGATTGATAAGATTAAGAACCCTGTAAAGTTTTAAGATTGATTTTAGTTTTCTTTGTATTTTATGAATGGCTTCAAGATTTTGTGTAATAATTCTAAAAAAATGCCTGTTATTTACTTCAATTTTTTGAATTTTAGCTTTAATAGGTATATATTTATCATGCGTAATATAAATATTTAATGTAGTCTTTTCAATTTCTTCAATGGTAGAAATATTAAAAAAATCTGTAAGAGGTTTTTTAAGTATATCTTCTTTTTCTTTTTCAAGCCAAGACAAAAATGTTTTATTTGCATTTACTATTTTTAAATTTTCATCAACAACAATAATACCTTCTTCCAAAGAATCTATTAACGAATGAAGTATATAATCTAATTTATTGAAATAATTTTGAAGTTTATTAAGCAAATCTCTTTTTTTAATATCATCAATATTGAGTTTTTCAATTTCATTACTGACTTCGCTAAAAAAAGTATGAATAAAATTATTAGCCATTTTTGCCTTTTCGATTGAATTTAGAAAATTATAACAAAAAATATATTATAATTAGCAAAAAAAAGGCTTTATTATGTTTAGCAAACGAATTAATAAATTAAGTCCTTCACTTACAATTGCAATCTCTCAAAAAGCAAGGGAACTTAAAGCACAAGGGAGAGATATATTGGCATTTTCTGCCGGAGAGCCGGATTTTGATACACCGGAAGTTATTAAATATGAAGCAATAAAAGCAATCACAAATGGATTTACAAAATACACTAATGTAGCTGGAATCCCAGAGCTTCTTGAAGCAATTAAAATTAAATTAAAAAGAGATAATCACTTAGATTATGATCTTGATGAAATTATAGTAAGCAATGGCGCAAAACAGAGTCTTTTTAATATTTTTGCGACTATTATTGATGAAAATGATGAAGTAATAATCCCGGCTCCTTTTTGGGTTACATATCCTGAACTTGTAAAATATCATGATGGAATTCCTGTAATTATAGAAACAGATGAAAGCACAGGATTTAAAATTACGCCTGAAATGCTAAAAAAAGCAATAACTCCAAAAACCAAAGCACTAATTTTAACAACACCAAGCAATCCAACAGGCGCTGTTTATTCTAAGGAGGAATTACAAGAAATCTCTGATGTCCTCAAAGACACAGATATATGGGTAATAAGTGATGAAATGTACGAAAAACTAATATATGAAGGAAATTTTGTTTCAACCGCTTCTGTAAACGAAGATATGTTAAAAAGAACTGTTACGGTAAATGGACTTTCTAAATCACACGCCATGACTGGATGGAGATTCGGATATTGTGCAAGTAAAAATAAAGAACTTGTTAAAAATATGATAAAACTCCAATCCCAAAGTACTTCAAATATAAATACAATAACTCAAAAAGCAGCAATTCCTGCACTTCTTGGAAAAGCTGACAGAGATGTTGAAGAAATGAGAAAAGAATTTAAAAGAAGAAGGGATTTTGTATATGAAGCCTTTAATTCAATAAAAGGACTAAGTGCAGCAAGACCGCAAGGTGCATTTTACATATTTGTAAACCATAAAGAAATTCTTAAAGATTCAATGGCTTTTGCACTTGATTTACTTGAAGAAAAAGGTGTTGCAGTAGTACCTGGAATTGGATTTGGGAGTGAAGGTTATTTCAGATTTTCTTTTGCAACTGATTTTGAAACAATTAACAGAGGTATTAAAAGAATAGAAGAATTCGTAAAAGAGCTATCATGATAAGGCATGTAGTGATTTTAAAACTTAAAGATGATGCCCCTTTGGAAAAAATTAAAAAAGAAATTTTAAATCTGAAAAATATAATCAAAGAAATAAAACATATAGAAACGGGAGAAGATATAAAATTCGATTCTTCCGCTTCGGATTTGTGTATCATTGCAGATTTTGAAAATATTGAAGATTTGAAAGTTTATGCAAACCATCCTGAGCATTTAAATGTTATTAAAAACTATATTAAACCTTATCTTATAAAAAGGAATGCAGTAGATTATTATGTATACTAAACGTTCAAAAATTACGGATATAGTACTTATTGTACTTTTTATAGTTATTGCAGTTTTGCTTAGTGTCAGCGGATATTTTCATTTTAATGTAAAACAAAAAATATATGAAGATTCTGCTTTTATAAATAAATTAGGCTTAAT
>JALTBU010000174.1 GCA_027008345.1 Nautiliaceae bacterium
GAATTTTCATCTGTGATTATTTTTAAATTAGGTGTTTTTGGTTGTAAATTAAAATGATTTATAACTTTTTTAAAAATTGAAATAGTCTCAATCGTTTTTCCAGATTTTGAAATAACGAAAATTAGAGGCTTTTTTATTTTAGCGAGTTTATCTTTTATATCAATTGGATCAGGATTTTCTAAAAAAAACATAGGTTTTGTACTCTCATCTTTAATCATCTCATAAATTGCTTTTGTCCCAAGTGAACTTCCTCCAATTCCTATAACTACGACTTCATTATAATCTATGTCGCTAAAATCTGTATTTAAGAAATTTAAAGAGTTTTCAGGCAAATGGTAATATCCAATTTGTTTGCTTTCATATTCTTGTAATACATTAAAATAAGCTTCTTTTTCTTTTATGTTGTTTTCATAATCAAAATATAAATCAAATTTCATTGAATACTCCTTCAAATTTATTGCTTAATTTTATTATAACACTTTTTTTAAAAATATTTAATTCATTAACTCAACTTTAAGCCATAATTAAGATAGGTTGAGTTATAATTATACAAAAGGGGATAAAAATGATTATTTCAGAAAACATTGTTCTAAAAAACTTTCCAAAAGAACTCATTAATTTAAAAAAAATTGCACTTAATCTTTGGTGGAGCTGGAATCCAAGGGCAAGAGAGCTTTTTAAATCTATTGATCCGTTTTTATGGGATGAAATGGATGAAAATCCCATAGCACTTATCAATTCATTAAATGAAAATGATTTAAATAATTTATTAAATAACAAAAAATTTATGAAAGAATATAAATTAGTTAGTGCTTTATTTGAAGATTATTTAAATACTTCAAAAATTTATACAGATGAAAATACTCTTCCTGTTGCATATTTTTGTGCGGAATTTGGACTTCATCACTCTTTGCCAATTTACAGTGGGGGTCTTGGATTTTTGGCAGGAGATATTTTAAAAGAAGCAAGTGATATGAATATTCCATTTGTCGGTGTTGGATTTATGTATTCAAACGGATATGTAAAACAGGTAATAGGGAGTGACGGATGGCAAAAAGCTGAAAATCAAACTATTAATAGAGATATAGCCCCGATTGAGAGGGTGCTTGATGAAAACGGCAATCATTTAATAATACAAGTTCCTTTTATTGATCCAGCTGTATATGTTTCGGTTTGGAAGGTGAATGTAGGAAAAGTTGAATTATATCTTCTTGATACTGATATTGAGCAAAATTCCCCTTGGGATAGGGGAATCAGCTCAAAACTATATACCCCTGATATGCAGCAAAGATTAAGACAGGAAATTGTTCTTGGAATCGGAGGTTATGCTGTTTTAGAAAAACTTGGAATAAAATATTCTATTTTACATCTTAACGAAGGACATCCTGCTTTTGCTCTGTTTGAGAGAATAAGATATTTTATAAAAAGCGGGATGAGTAAAGAAGATGCAATTAAAAAAGTTAAAGAAACATCTGTTTTTACCACACATACACCATTAGCCGCCGCAACTGATATATATTCTTTTGAAATGGTAGGTAATTACTTTAATGATTATATTAAAGAGCTTAATATGGATAAAAATGAATTTTTTTCATTCGGAATAAATCCAGATGATCCTCATGGATTTAATATGACAATTTTAGCTATGAATCTTGCAGATAATATTAATGCAGTTTCTAAAAAACATAAAACAACTACTGAAAATATCTGGAAAAGTTTTTTAGAAAAAACAGGCAAAAAAATAGATTTCGTTACAAACGGGGTCCATGTGCCTACATGGATAAATAATGAACTTTATTATAAATATGATGAAATGATAGGAAACTGGATAGAAATTCAGGACTTTGAAGAGAGTTTTGATGTAATAGATGATATTGAAAATGAATTTTTATGGAATATGCATCAAAAATACAAAGAAGAAATGATTGATTATATTAATGAAAAAGTGAGAAAAAAATGGGAAGAAGGTGTTGATCCTTTGGTATTAGTCGCAGAAGGGGCACTTCTTAGCAGTGATGTTTTGACGGTTACATTTGCCAGAAGAATGACTTCATATAAAAGACCGGATTTAATTTTTAGGGATTTAGAAAGACTTTATTCAATTATTCATAATCCAAAAAGGCCTATTCAGCTGATATTTGCAGGTAAAGCACATCCGGCTGATAATCCGGGAAAACAGATAATTCAAAGAATATTTAAAATATGTGAAGATCCAAGAAGCAAAGGAAGAATTGCATTTATAGAAGATTATAATGAAGAGATTGCAAAACATCTTATAAGAGGCAGCGATATTTGGCTAAATACTCCAAAAATTCCTCTTGAAGCAAGTGGGACAAGTGGTATGAAAGCAAGTATTAATGCGACACTTCATCTCTCAACTCTTGATGGATGGTGGCCTGAGGGTTATAACGGTAAAAACGGATTTGTAATCGGGGGCGAAACAAGCGATGATGAAAAAGATGCGCAGAGTATTTATGAAAATTTAGAAAAAATAGCCAAACTATATTATGAAAGAGATGATGTAAATTACCCTGTTGAATTTATAAATATGCAAAAAGAAGCGCTAAAAACGATTACTCCAAAATTTAGTGCAAGAAGAATGATGAAAGATTATTTGAATAAATTTTATCTTCCAATCTCAACAAAATTAAGGAGGGAAAATGGTCAAAATCAAAAAACAAAAAAATAAAGCATGGGTAACTTTTAATATAAAAATTGACGCTGATGAAGTTTATATTAAAGGAAGTTGGAATAACTGGGAAAAAGAGAAAATGAAAAAGAAAAAAGATGGAAGCTTTTATATCAGAAAATCGCTTCCGCTTAATCATACTTACGAATTTGGGTATTTAGCTGATGGTAAATGGATCAATGATGATAGTTTAGAAAAAATAAATACCCCTTTTAATTCTAAAAATTCGGTTTTAAATATTTAATAAGGATAATAAGGAGAAAAGATGAGAGAGTATACAGCAGTTATTATGGCAGGAGGTTTTGGAACGAGAATTCAACCTTTGACGCATTCAACTCCAAAACCAATGCTTCCAATTGTAAATATTCCAATGATGGAGCATATTTTAGAAAAATTAGTAGATTTAGGAATGAAAGAAGTTGTGATTTTGCTTTATTATAAACCAGAAGTTATAAAAAATCATTTTAAAGACGGCAGCAAATGGGGAATAAAAATTAATTATGTATTGCCTGATGCTGATTATGGCACGGCAGGTGCTGTCAAAATGGCGGAGAAATATCTAAAAAAACCATTTTTAGTAATAAGTGGAGATTTGGTTACTGATTTTGATTTGAAAAAGATTTTTGAATATCATGAAAAAAAGAAATCTAAACTTACTATAACTTTAACAACTGTTGATAACCCTTTGGCATTTGGAATAGTTATAGTTAATGAAGACGGGGTTATAGAAAAATTTTTGGAAAAGCCAAGCTGGGGTGAAGTTTTTAGCGATACAATCAATACAGGTATTTATGTAATTGAGCCTGAAATCCTTGAGTTTATCCCTAAAAACGACACCTTTGATTTTTCAAAAGATTTATTTCCGACTTTAATGAAAGAAGGCATAAAATTATATGGATATACCGCCAAAGGGTATTGGAGAGATGTTGGAAATCCTGATGCTTACAGAGATGTACATATTGATATATTTAATCATAAAGTAAAATTTAATTATCCGGGTAAACGCATAAGATATATAGACGGAGTGCTTCATTTAATGGGTGAGGCAAAAATTGACAAAAGTGTTGAGATAATTGGCGAAGTAGTTCTTGGAGACAATGTAGAGATTGGAAAAGGCACAAAACTTCAAAACTGTGCAATCGGAGCCAATACAAAAATAGGAGAAGATTGCAAAATCCGTGACAGTGTGATTTGGGAAAATGTAGAAATAGGAAGAGGCTGTGTGTTTGATTACAGTGTAATTTGTAAAAATTCAATAATTGAAGAAGGTGTGATTGCAAAAAACGGATGTGTAATAGCTGAAAATGTAAAGGTTGGAAAACTCACAAGATTTGATAAAGATGTAACAATATGGCCAGATAAAGAGATTGAGCCGGCTTCCATTGTAACTAATAATGTAGTATGGGGTACTAAACATAAAAATGCTATATTTGAAAACGGTATTGCAAAAGGAAAAGCAAATATAGAAATAAGCTGTGAAATGGCTTGTAAGATAGGTGAATCGTTTGGCTCACTCCTTCCTAAGGGTGCAAAAATAATGGTTGCAAGAGATAATTCCAAAAATGCCAGAATGTTAAAAAGAGCATTTGTTGGAGGTATTCTTGCAACGGGTATTGAAGTTGTGGATTTAAAGGCTATTGCTCCATCTGTTTTAAGATATAATATAAATGCACATGAAAATATTTTAGGAGGGGCTTATTTTAGAGTAAGTTTACATTCTCCTGCTGATGTAGAGATTGTGCTTTATAATGAAAACGGTCTTAGAATTAATTCAACTATTTCAAAATCAGTTGAAAAGACATATTTTAATGAAAATTTTAGAAGGGTTGAATTTCATGAAATAGGGGAAATTCATGACTTTGATATAAATATTTTTGAATATACAAAAAAATACACAGATAAAATCAAAGAATTAATCGACCATAAAATTATAAAATCTAATAATTTCAGGGTAGCTGTGGATTTGATGTTTGGAATAACAAAAGATATTTTCCCAAAACTTTTAACTGATTTGCAAATTGATAATATTATGCTAAATGCCTATTCTGATGAGAAAAAACTTGCAAATATAATTAATTATAAAGAAAAAGCAAAAAAAGATATTTCAAAAATTGTAACTTCGCTTAATCTTAATATGGGTGTTATGATATATCCTCATGGACAAAGACTTACACTTATAACTGAAAAAGGTGAAGTGCTTGATAAGGTAAAAGCGCTTTATGCTATTCTAAAATTATTAAATATAGATGCAAAAAGTAAAAATTCAGTTTATAAAGTATTTTTACCGACATGGGCTCCTGATTTTATGGATAGAGAACTTACTAACATAAAAATAAACCGTGGTAAATACTCAAGTTTCAGTGCAAAAAAACTTAAAAGTTATGATTTGATTGCTACAATAGATGGAAATTTTGCTTTTACTAAATTCACTCTTCATAGAGATGCAATGTTTACCACTCTTAAAATAATGGAACTTTTAACTATTCAT
>JALTBU010000175.1 GCA_027008345.1 Nautiliaceae bacterium
CAACCATTCCATATAAATAAGGACAGTCATATCTTAAAACACCTCTTGCCATAAGTGTCTCAACTGCAGGGATTTTTGTATATTTTACGATTTCTCTTATAATATCACTTGCTCCGCTTAATACGCTTCCACCGCCTATATAAAAAACAGGTCTTTTTGCTTTTTTGATAGCCTCAGCCGCTCTTTTAATAGCTCTTTTATTACCTTTATATGTAGGTTTGTATGTTTTAAGCTCAATTTTTTCCGGATAATTAAATGTTGTTTTAGCAACTGTTACATCTTTTGGTATATCAATATGTACAGGTCCTGGTCTACCGGATTTCGCAAGATAAAAAGCTTCTTTAATAATATATGCTAAATCTTTCACATCTTTTACTAAAAAATTATGTTTTGTAATAGGTCTTGTAATACCAACTGCATCAACTTCTTGAAATGCATCTGTCCCGATTGCAGTAGTTGGAACCTGACCTGAGATTACAACCATTGGAATAGAATCAGTATATGCTGTGGCAATTCCGGTAACTGCATTAGTAAGTCCGGGACCGCTTGTTACCATAGCTACTCCGACTTTACCAGTAGCTCTTGCATATCCGTCTGCCATATGAACGGCACCTTGTTCATGCTTTGCCAAAATATGTTTAAATTTATCCTGTTTATAAAGCTCATCGTAAACATTCATTATCGCCCCGCCAGGATATCCAAAAACAACCTCAACATTCTCTTTAATCAAACTCTCAATTACTATCTGAGCCCCTGTCAGTTTCATAAATAGCCTTTTTGCGCAATTATAGCAAAAAAAGAAAAATCGTAAAGAGTAGATATGTGAAGAAGAGAAAAAGTTATAAATTAATAATTTTCACTTTTAACTTCTCATTTTACATCCACTGATAGCTGCTCCTTCTCTCACACCATCATCACACACGATACAATCTTCATATTTGGTGATTTTAAAAATTTCTTTAAAAATATAAATTCCGGTAAAAATCAAATCCCCTCTTCCGACTCCGACTAATTCTTCCCTTTTTTTCATCTCCATTTTCATCAGTTTATCAAGCCAGAAATCTAAATCTTTTTCATCAACTTTTGTACAATTTACAACTTCCGGATTATAAGTATTATAATTAAGACCTTTTTTAAGTGCTGCTATTGATGTAGGCGTTCCGCTGCTTGCTGCGAATATTTTTGGTTTTTTATATGCACTAAAAGCCACATCAATAAAATCTTTAAATTTTTTTGCTTCTTTTTTAACTGCATATTTTATAGCTTCTGGGGTTTTATATTTTTGTGTAAATGTCACAATCCCCAAAGGAAAACTTTGTGAAATTATCGTATCTTTATGTTTTAAAATAAGCTCAGTACTTCCTCCTCCTATATCTACAAGGAAAAAACTCCTTGCATCAGTTTCACACCTGTTTTCAAGACAGTTTTCAACTGCCAATGCAGTAAAAGTCGCTTCTTCCTCAGGTGTTATTATCTTAAATTCAACACCGGTTGCCTCTTTTATTTTTTTAATAACTTCATCAGAATTTTTTGCACGTCTTAAAGCCTCAGTCGCTACGGCATTAATTTCATCATTAAAATCAATTTTCTCTTTTGCTTCGTTTATTGCATTAATTATTCTCTCAATTGCTTCATCAGAAATTTTACCTGTCTGAACTAATTTATCAGCAGTTCTTACAATTTTTTCATATTCAGCTATTTTTTTGCCGCTATTGCAGTCAATTTTTACAATTCTTACAGTATTACTACCTAAATCAATTCCTATCACATAATCTCCTTCTTCATTTTCATTTTCCACTTTTCACTTTAAATTATTCTCTCACCTGTCCATTTCCTAAAATTTTATATTTATATGTAGTCAAATCATCTATTCCCATAGGACCTCTTGCGTGAAGTTTATTTGTAGAAATCCCAACTTCCGCTCCAAATCCAAATACTCCTCCGTCCGTAAATCTTGTAGAAGCATTAACATATACACATGCACTGTCAACTCTGTTTAAAAATTCTTCTGCTACGCTGTAATTTTCAGTAACTATCGAATCACTGTGCCCGCTTCCGTATTTTTCAATATGTTCTATTGCTTCATCAAGATTGTCAACTATTCTTATAGATAAAATCTTATCAAGATATTCAGTATGCCAGTCTTCCTCGCTTGCCGGTTTTATATCTATATATTCAAGCGTAAGCTCACAGCCTCTAAGTTCCACTTCATTTTTTTCCATTTCTTCTTTTATTTTTGGTAAAAATTCCCCTGCAATCGCTCTATCTACTAGTAATGTCTCCATTGCATTACAAACTCCCGGTCTTTGAACTTTTGCATTTACTGCAATTTTTACAGCCTTTTGTAAATCTGCACCCTCATGCACATAAACATGACAAAGTCCTTTATCGTGTTTAACAACAGGCACTTTTGAATTTTCACTTACAAATTTTATAAGTTTTTCCCCTCCTCTTGGAATTATTAAATCAACATATTTATCCTGCTTAATAAGCCATTCAACACCGCTTCTTGAATAATCAGGCAATATCGAAACAGCATCAACTGGCAGATTGTTTTTTTCTAATACATATCTTAATACTTCTATAATCACACTGTTTGAATGGTATGCTTCTTTTCCGCCTTTAAGAATACATGCATTTCCGCTCATAAAACAAAGCCCGGCAGCGTCACTTGTAACATTTGGTCTGCTCTCATATATTATTCCTATAACTCCTATTGGAATTTTAACTTTTTGTATTTGAAGTCCGTTATCAATACTCCATCCGTCAATTACTTTTCCTACGGGGTCTTTTAGTTTTGCAATATCTCTAAGTGCATCAGCCATTGATTTTATTCTCTTTTCATCAAGTAAAAGCCTGTCAATTAAAGCAGAACTTAAATTATTCTCTTTTGCATATTCTAAATCTTTTTTATTTGCTTCAATAATTTCATTGCTGTATTTTTCAAGTCTGTCAGCCATTTCATTTAAAACTTTTCTTTTAATTTCACCTTTTAAAGTTGCAACCACTCTGCTGGCATCTTTAACTTTTTTTAAAATATCTTCCATATTTTCCCCTTTTTTAAAGATATTTTATCATAAAAGTGTTACTTTTTTTCACCACAGAAACTGCTTTTATATTACAAAATGTTACATTTTAGTAAAATTATTGGCATAATTACTAAAAAAAGGAGATTATATGTCACTGGATAAAGTATTTGACATAGCTATTATTGGAGCAGGCCCTGGGGGAGTAGCAAGTGTAATTGAAGCGAAACTTGCAGGAATTGATAAAGTTATATGCCTTGAAAAAGCAGAAGCTCACCATGATATGATTAGAAAATTCTATAAACCAGGAAAAAGAGTAGATAAAGACTGGCAAGGTAAAAAATTTGAATTCATTGGAAATGTAACATTTGAAGAATGTTTAAAAGAAGAATATCTTGAACAAATGGATAAAAAAATAAAAGACCACGGTGTTGAAGATAAGTTTAAATACAATCACCATGTATACGGAGTAGAAAAAAATTCAGATGGAATTTTTGAAATCGGAGCAGACCACGAACTTGGTGTAATTCAGGCAAAAAAAGTAATTGTAGCAATTGGAAGAATGGGTAAACCAAACAAACCTGGATATAAATTCCCTGGAAAAATCAGACCAAGACTTAATTTCAATCTCGACAAAGTAAAGCCAGGTGAAAAAGTTCTTGTAGTGGGTGGTGGAGATACTGCAGGTGAATATGCATACGGACTTGTTGATATGAATATCGGATGTGATGTTACATTAAATTACAGAAGACCTGAAATTACAAGAATGAACCCTACTAATAAAGAAATTGTAGAAAGATATTTCAAAGAAGGTAAACTTCATCCAAAACTTGGAGTTGATATTGAAAAAGTAGAACCTGTTGAAGATGATGAAGTTACACCACCAAGAGTAAAAGTATTCTATAAAGACGGTACAACAGAAATTTTTGACAGAGTTGTATATGCACTTGGCGGAACAAGCCCGGTTGATTTTCTTAAAAATTGTGGAATTAACCTAAATGAGTGGGGAGAACCAGAACACAACGAAGAAACTATGGAAACTAATGTTGAAGGTCTATATACAATAGGTGATGTTGTAACAAGTGCCGGAAGTATAGCTCTTGCATTCAATCACGCATATCAAGCTATTCAAGATATAGCTAAAAAGCTTAAATAATAATCCCTATTTTCTAGGGATTTCTTCTATAATCTCTACATCTATTATTTCATCATTGTTATTATCATTATAATTTTTGTGAGTGTAAATAGTTTGTGATGGCAAAAATTTCTTTGCAATCCATCTTGCAAACGGTTCAAATAAAAATAAAACACCTAAAATATCACTGAAAAACCCTGGTATTATAAGCAAAATTGCTCCAATAAACTTGAAAATACCAATTGAAATAAACTCTTCTTCACTGATTTCTCTTCTTAAAACTTTCATCATTCCTTCGTTTAATGAGAAATGAATATTTTTTATTATATACACCCCCGCTATTGCAGTTATCAAAGTTTCTATAAAAAATCCAAGAGGTGTAAATATTTTCATAAATTCATAACTAAAAATTATTTCTAAAAATAGATATACTAAAAAATATATTAATCCCATATTAAACCTTTTAATCCTAAAAAATCGGTTAAATTTTTTAGGAATTTAATACCTCTAAAATCTTCTCAAGTGCTTCATCTTTATTTACTTCAATTTTTTCACCTGTTTTTCTGTTTCTGATTTCTACTTTTGAATCTTTTAGTTTTTTGCCTACAATTACACAAACAGGAAAACCTACAAGCTCAAAATCAGCTATTTTTGGTCCAAATCTCTCAGCTCTATCATCCAAAATAGGCTTAGCCCCAGCTTTTTTTAGTTCTTCATATAAATTTTCAGCAAAAGAAAGCTGCTCTTCTTTTTTTACATCGCTTACAATAATATCAACCAAAAATGGTGCTATCTCTTTTGGCCAGATTATTCCTTTATCATCGTGATTTTGCTCAATTGCTGCTGCAATAAGTCTGCTAACACCTATCCCGTAACATCCCATAATAAAAGGTTTTGCTTTACCGTTTTCATCAAGAAATGTCGCATTCATAGGTTCAGAATAAACAGTTCCGAGTTTAAAAATATGACCTACCTCAATTCCTTTTGTAATTTTAAG
>JALTBU010000176.1 GCA_027008345.1 Nautiliaceae bacterium
CTTTTATAGCAAAAAAAGAGGGTTATGAAATAATTCCTCTTCATTTTAATTATGGTCAAAGGACAGAAAAAAAAGAGTTAAATAGCTTTAATGAGATTTGCGATTATTTGAATATAAAAAACAGATACATAATTGATATTCCTTTTTTTAAGCAAATAGGTGCGAGTGCATTAGTTGATGAAAATATAGAAGTGCCAACTGAAGGTATAAAACCGGGTGTTCCTGTAACTTATGTGCCTTTTAGAAACGGGATATTTTTGTCTATTGCCGCAGCTGTGGCTGAAAAAGAGGGGGCAAGTGCGCTTTTTATAGGAGTTGTGGAAGAAGACAGCAGCGGATATCCTGATTGCAAGGAAGAATTTATAAAAAAGATGCAAAGTGCTATAAATGCAGGAACAAAACCTGAGACACAAATAGAGATAAAAACGCCTCTTATTCATCTAAAAAAAGAAGATATTGTAAAAAAAGCCTTAGAAGTTGGAGTTCCATTAGAGTTAACGTGGAGTTGTTATAAAGAAGAAAACGAAGCGTGTGGGGTATGTGATAGTTGTAGATTAAGGCTTAAAGGTTTTGAAAAAGCAGGGATTAAAGACCCAATAAAATATAAAGAGTAAGATTATTATGTTAAGTTTTGTAAAATTAATAAAAAAATCATCTACAATAATAAATAATGACTAAAAAATTTGCATTATTATTGAGTGCATTTAGTCAGTGCCTAATAATAAATAAATTAAAAAAAGGATAAAAATGAAAAAGAAAATAGAAACTGTTAAAACACTTTTAGATGCTCTTCCATTTATAAAAGAGTTTTATGGAAAAACGATAGTAATAAAATATGGAGGAAGCGCTCAAATAGATGAAAAATTAAAAGAATCTTTTGCGGTTGATATTTTGATGCTTTATATGGTTGGAATAAAACCGGTTATAGTTCACGGCGGAGGTAAAAGAATTACCGAAATTTTAGGAGCTTTGAATATAAAAACAGAATTTAAAGACGGAGTTAGGGTAACTACAAAAGAATCTATAAAAATAGCGGAAATGGTTTTAAGCGGAGAGATAAATAAAGAAATAGTTAATATGTTAAATCAACACGGAGCAAAAGCTATAGGAATAAACGGAAAAGATATGTCTTTTATGAAGGCTAAAGAATTAGTAGGCTATACAGGTGAGATTACTTCAATAGACGGAATTTTTATAAATAAACTTTTGAGCGAAAATTTAATTCCTGTAATTGCCCCGATAGCAGCTGGAGATTCTCCAACACATCCCGGATTTAATATAAACGCAGATACAGCCGCTAGCGAAATAGCTGCTGCAATTAATGCTAAAAGAGTTATGTTTTTAACCGACACTCCAGGAGTGTTAGATAAAAATAAAGAATTATTAAGCTCATTAAACGAAAAAGAGATAAAAATTCTAAAAGAAAACGGAACAATAGCAGGAGGAATGATTCCAAAAGTCGATGCAGCACTTAGTGCAGTAGAAAAAGGAGTTGAAAAAGCCCATATTAT
>JALTBU010000177.1 GCA_027008345.1 Nautiliaceae bacterium
TGAGATACCTGCTTTTCTCGCTAATTCTTCTTGCGTAATGTTTTGTCTTAATCTTTCTTTTTCTATTCTTTTTACTATTTTCTCCATTAACTCTGGAACTGAATAAAATAAAATAGGCGTAGGGTCTTTAAACGAATAATTCATAATTTTCTCCTTGAAACTTTATAAGTCTGATTTGGAGATATTCTTTTAGGCAATGCTTTTGGAATATTCCATCTTATATTTTTTTGAACTTCTTTAACAAAAGAAGAATTAATATTTAATTCTCTCGCTCTTTTTTCAAATTCTAAAAATTTATCTCCAATTTCTTCTACAATATTATCTACCTTTGTTTTAGGAATTCCGACTATTTCTGCTATTTTATATAAATCTCTTAATTCTATGTCAGTTGTTTTTCCATTTATTGTCATTTGATGTTCTCTTGTATATCCTTTTCCAAAAGAATATGTAATATCATAAGCTGGTGATAATCTCCAATTGCCATTCTTATCCATAATAAAAGAGAAATTTTTAGCGTGATCATCTTGATTTCTGCCTATAACATTAAAAACCATTCTTTTAAAGAATTCTTCTACATCAGAATAATTATTTGTTAAATAATCTGTAAGTTTTAAAGCGTTGATATAACTATAATGTGCTGGAATGTTAAAATTAAGATGTTCCATCGATGCTAATGTATGAAGATGTAATTTTTCTCCTTTTATTCTATCAAACCTCTTAATAGCATAATGAATTAAGCCGTCTTTTGTATGAATTAAATCTATATTTGGAATATTTATGCCGACTTCTTTTGCCATAGACATATAAAGATATTCAAGTTGCATAAATCCATAATAATTATCAGGATTAGAAACTCTTTCATCAAATTTTATAAGCCACTCTTCAAAACCTTCCCCTTTAAATCCTTTTCTTTTTATAATATTCTTTTCCTTGTTCCAAGAAACTAAAACTTTTGGTCTTGCCCCACCTGCACTTGCAAATGAGCTCGCATTATTTAACCAATCTTTTGTAAATTCAGTAGGATTATCTTCTATAATTGATTTTGTTTGTTCATATAAGACTTTTATTTCTAAAATTTCATCACTTTCAGGAGTAGGCACCGCTGGTATATACTCTAATGCCCCCATTCCATCTTTACCTATAAAAGCAAGTTTTTGTAAAACACTTAATTCTTTTGGAGTTACTCCTTTTTGTTCGTAATATTTTTCAATAGCTTTTGTTCCGAATTTATCTGGCAAACTATCAAAAAATACTCCTGCTAAATAATTATAATATTCTGGATAATCTAAATTTGTATAAGGAGTTTCTCCAATAGATGAATGCAGTTTTAAAGGAGAAATTTCAATATCATCTAATAAAAATTTTTTATCATATTTAAAATAAACATAGTTATTACTCTCATATAAAATACCTACTTTTTTATTAAAGATATATATTTCCAACTCCATCAAAAACCTTTTTTATCTTATTTGATAAATTATAACATATTATTACAATCAATTTATATT
>JALTBU010000178.1 GCA_027008345.1 Nautiliaceae bacterium
GTAGCACAAAAAATTTTAATTCCATATATTGCACTTGGAATTGGAGGAATATTAGTAGCTGTTTTTTATTTAAAAAAAGATTTAACTGCACAAAAAAGCGAATATGTAGATTCAAATCCGCTTGAGCTTAAAACCGCATTTATTTTTGCTTTTTTATTTATAGCAATGATTGCAATAACCAAATTTATACATACTCATTTTGGGAATATAGGTCTTGAAATACTTTCTTTTATAATCGGTTTTACAGATATAGATCCTTTTATTTTATCTTTACTTACAGGTAAATTTAGTATCACTATTGCTTTAATAGCAAAACTGATTTTTATAGCTACTGCAAGTAATAATTTTTTAAAAGCATTTTATAGCTATGTTTTTTCAAAAAAAAGATGTATAATTTCTACAATATGGTTAATCATATTTGGAATTATAAATTTAGTTTTAGCATATATTTAAAGGAGTTTAGATGAAAAAACAAGCATATGAACAATCTCACGGAGCTGCAAAAGTTGTAACAGGCTCAGCTCATCTTCTTGATACAGGTAAAAGTAAAATCTTAATAGATTGTGGAATGTTTCAAGGACTTGATGAATGGAGAAATTACGAGCCTTTTGCTTTTGATTCAAGAGAAATTGATGCTGTTATTTTAACTCATGGGCATCTTGATCATGTAGGAAGACTGCCTCTATTATACAGATATGGATTTAAAGGAAAAATTTTTGCACATCCTGCTACTTTTGATATAGCAAAAGTGGTTTTGCTTGACAGTGCAAAACTCCAAGAAGAAGAATATAAAACAAAATTTAAAAAAGCTCAAAGAATAGGCAAAGAAAATATTGTAAGAAAACCTCTTTATACTGTTGATGAAGTAAAAAAAATGCTAAAAAAAATTAAAAAAGTAGAAATTGAATATAAAAAACCTGTAAAAATCACAAAAGACATTACCGCTACATTTAAAGATGCAGGACATATTTTAGGAAGTAGTTTTGTAGAAATCGATTTTAAAGAATTTAATGTTAAAAAAAGAGTTGTTTTTAGTGGGGATTTAGGTAATAAAGACAATAATCTCTTACCAGCTCCCAAAAAACCAACATTTGCAGATGCTTTGTTTATAGAAAGCACATATGGAGATAGGCTTCATAGAAATTTTGAAGAGAGTAAAGCAGAATTCAAAAAAGCGATAGTTGATACATTGCTTAGTGGTGGAAATGTATTAATACCATCATTTGCAATAGAAAGAGCTCAACAAATTTTATGTATTCTAAAAGAAATGAGTGAAGAAAAATCACTTCCTAAAAGTGCAAAAGTGTTTCTTGATTCTCCAATGGCTGATAAAGTTACAAAAATATATAAAAAATGGCATAAAATGCTAAGAAAAAATTGTCAAGAATATAATAATCATCCATTTGAATTTCCTCAATTATATTTAGTTAAAGATGTAGAAGAATCCAAAAAAATTAATTCTATCGAAAAAGGTTGCGTAATAATTGCCGGAAGTGGTATGTGTAATGGAGGAAGAATTCTTCATCATTTCAAACATCGTATATGGAATCCAAAAAATGCCGTTCTTTTTGTAGGATATCAGGCAAAAGGCACTCTTGGAAGAAAAATCATTGAAGGTGAAAAACATATTAGAATTTATCATGAAGATATTTTAGTAAGGGCTAAAATTTATACAATTAACGGTTTTTCAGCACATGCAGACCAAAGAGAACTTATTGAATGGATGAGAGAATTTGAAAGACTTGATAGAATTTTTCTTGTGCATGGTGAATATGATAAACAACTTGTATTTAGAGATGTAATTCAGAAACAGATGAATAAAAGAGCCCATATAGTAGAATTCAGGGAGAAAATATATCTTTAACCTCCCCATCTACTAATAAGTGCTAAATTAACTTTAAAATATCTTGGGATATCTTGCCCATCATATGTACCTGTTTTAGTAGAAGCTTCTCCAGATAAATCTAATTGAAACCATTTAATACCTAATCCAAACCCTGCTGTATAAATTGTACCCTCATCATCTTGAAGCATATTTCTCATAGCTCCTGCTCTTATACTAAACCAACTTTGATGAATATTAAATCCTCCTCCAATATACTGAGATTTATAATCTGGAATTAAAGTATTATTTTCAGTCAAATCTATATCCATAGCAAATTCCAACCAATTAGTAAGCTCTAAATTAATCCCTCCTCTTACCATTGGTTTAATTGTATATTTGCTTCCATCATAAAATTTAAATTTTGGAGAGTTTATATTTTTGGCTACCAATCCTATATTTATTTTATCAGCACTTAACAATACTCCAATATCTATACCAAAATTACTACTTACTTTTTTATTTTTATTTAAGGAATTTTCTAATTCATCGCTATTACTATCAATTGAAATTTTATTTTTATATGTAAATCCTTCCATATATTTTAAAGAAATTCCTACATTTAATTGAGAATTTTTAATATTAAAAGAATGAGCATAAGCTATAGGAACTTCTGCTAATCCTATACCTTTTATATCTAAATAAGTTAAATTATTATCTAGTGCATATTCTAATGAATATTTCCTATAAAGTTCTTCATTACTTGCACCATAAACATCATTTTTTGGATCATAATAATAGTAATTATTATCTTTTTTTACAATTACATATAAATGTTGTCTATCAATAACTGCTTTTGCAGTTAAATCACCTTCTCCAAACACTCCTATGCCAAAATTTCCCATTTGAGCAGCAAACTCCGCAGTAGGTTGAATTGAAAATCCATTTCCTTGAGATAAAGCATACAACTGTTCTAATGCATCTTCCATTCTCTTTGCATAAATACCATTTGTTTTTGAACGCGGAGCATTATTCGCAATATGATCTATTGTTTCTGATAATGTATCTTTATTAGCTATTCTATCTATTCTATTAATTAAATTATATTCTCTTCCTCCAATTCCTAAACCTAAAGAAAATTCTGCAGAATATCTATGTTTTGCTATAAGTGCAGGATTATAATAAATTCCGACACTCCCTTTAGCATTTGCAACTCCTGCTCCTCCCATACCCACAGATGTAAATCCTAAGGGTTGAAACTCAAATCCAAATAATGCACCAGTTGTAATTAAAGAAATAATAAACTTTTTCATCCCTTTCTCCTTAATCAAACTTCCACACTATTTCTAATCCTCCTTGAAGAGATTGAGTAATATTAGTAGGCCAAATAACGGTACTATTACCTACTTTTTTTGTCTCTCCATCTCTATACATATAATAATAATTTGAAAATAAATCTACTTCAATTCCTTTATAAACTGTATATCCAACACTTACTCCACTACTTATATTAAATCCCGAAGTTTTATCAAAAGTAACAGACGGAGCAGCTGTGTTTTTAACATTTTCATATACAGGCAATCCTCCTTCGATGTTAAACTTAATTCTTAATCCATTTTTTGCAGCAGTATTACTTTCAAACCAATATCCTAAATTAAGTACTAAAGTAGACGTAGTCTCTTCTACTAAATATCTCTCCCCAATAGAATCCTCAGGATTATTATATCTTTTGAATGTATTTAAATAATAACTCAATCCAAAAGTCAATCTATGAATATTTGTAAATTTATAATGCATTAAAAATTTCATCGAGTTACTCATAATAGTCGCATAATTTGTAGTAATGACAGAATCATCTCCCCTATCTAGCCAATCTTCTGTGGTTTCATTTGGTTTTAAAGTAGAACTAAAATCCATAGAAAGATCCCATTTATTATTAAATTTAATTAATGTACCACTTAAATATACTGGCTGATTAATATCTAATTTTGATTTTACCGCAACTTTTGAATTTGCCGGATATGTTTTTCCATTTTTTCCTATAAAAACATTCTTTACAGTATAAATAAATTTTTCTGTATAGTTAAAATGCTCTACCCCAAACGCAAAATAACTATAACCATCAAAATTTCTATCAATATTACCCGCAAAAGAACACGCAACTATTGAAGATAAAATCAATATTTTTTTCATCCTATTCTCCTTTAAAAAAATTATTTACTTGATTTATGAATTTTTTCACCCATCTATTAAGAGCATAATTAACTTCTTCTTTTGATGAATAATTTTTTACTATATTTTTTAATTCATTAAAATCTTCAACATCTTCATCTGGCATTCTTCTAAAAGCATCAACAACATCATAACTATCTACTAAAATCATAGGTTTTGCTTTTATATTACCTGATGTTAAATTAGTATCTTTTTTTATAATTCCATACAAATTATAATATTTATTCAATTCACTAACATATAAACTTTTATTAAAATCAAGATAATAATCTATTGTTTCATTATTAAGTGTAATTTCGTAATTTCCTAATACAAAATTAGAACTATTTTCAATTATTTTTGGATTATCACATTTCCATTCGCTTGTAGAATCACCATATAAATAGCATGTTTTAGTTTCATAATGGCCTGGATATACTATTATCTTTGTATATTCTCTAACAAAATTATTATCAGTTTTATCTCCATTATAATATGCTAATAATCTATAAAACACATAATTGGCTTTTTTAGCTATATTTTCAAAAGTTCCATTTTTATCTAAATCTACACTATTTAGCTGTGAAGATAGAATAGTATTATTTGTAATATTCGCTTCTATATTAGAAATATTGGCATCAACTACAGATGTATTAATATCTAAATCTTCATTAATAATACTTGATTTAACTAAATCATAAGTATTATCAGCATTATTATTAATTGTAGCATTATCATCTACAACCGCTTTTATTATAGATGCTGCTTTAATTAATTTATCCTGATAATAAACTTTTAATTCACTTAAATTGCCTTCATAAGAATTAATATTTAAAGCTCCTTTTTTATCTAAAATTGCATCTTGTGCAGTAGTTATATTAGAAATTATTAATCTTTTTTCCAAAGTAGGTGAAATAATTTTATTTTTATTAATTAAAGATTTTAGTTTTTTAGTTGTAATAGTAGAAGTTAATTTTATTTTTCCTTTAGTAGCTATAAATTGTAAAAGATGATTTTCATTACCCATTATTAAATTATACAAATCTGAATCAGGATTAACTTCTAATACCCATTCTCCTAAATTACCACTTGAAATATTAGCATCATAATTTTTATTAGTATTTAAATCTTTAATTGAAATATTCGCATCACTCACAGATTTATCAAAAACAATTCCATAAAATCGAATACTATTAGAAGTTTGCATTTTAGCAATTTCTTCTAATGGATCAGTATTATTAAACGAATTATCTTTAATAATTACAACACCAAATAAATTAGGATTTTGCGATTTTTGTTTTATTACATTTATAACATTTGTAACATTAAAATCTCCATTTTGAATGTTTTGCAAGATTGCTTCTCTTACAGTATCAATAAATTTAACTTTGTTAGTGATTGCACTTTGTAAAGAAGAAGCAATTAATATAGCATTTATTTTAGGAAAAAGTGATTTTAATTTATTACTATCGCTAAATAATTCATCTGTGCTAACACCTAATTTTTCCGCAAATTCTTGAATTTCTTTATCAGTAGCTGTTACTAAAAGAGTGGTTAATGGGGTAACTACAAAATTATTATTGTCAACTTTTGAAATATTAAGTAACAATGGAAAAGATTGATTAACATTCTTACCTTTTATACTACCACCTTTTACTTCAACATACAAAGGTTTACCAACACATTTTTTAAGTAAATATTCACCATTTTTTATTTCTTCAAAACTTTCACAATTCGAAGCTTTAACAGTTGCATTTAATATAGCATCATCTTCTGCTTTAATTAAATAATTTTTATATGTTATAGGTTTAGAATATCCAAAAATAGAACTTGTGTCATACGTAAATTGTGTATCACTTACACTACTACCATTACCACATCCTATTATTAAAGCTGCACTTATAGAAGATAATAATAAAGCATATTTTTTCATCCTCTCTCCTTAGAATATAATAATATATGAATTATATATTAAATCAAAAAAAAATCAATATTTAACCCATAGGATAGAGAATTTCTTCTTGTAATTTTTTTATATTTTTTAATATTTCCCTGTTTAATTTAACCTCTGCTGCATTAAGAGAAGGCTGTAACTGTTCTAATTTCCTCGCTCCAATAATAGTGGAAGCCACAAAATCAAAATGCTTTGAATATGCAACTGCTAAAGTAACAGGATGAATATTATATTTTTTTGCAATTTCTAAAAATTTTTCTGTGGCTTTTAGAGTTTTTTCATTATAAAATCTTTTTGCATGGTTTCTAACACGCTTATTTGGATGATTCATATAAAACATAAATCTTGCATCGTTTGGAGGATTTGAAGTATTATATTTTCCGCTGAGTATTCCGCCGGCAATTGGAGAATAAGGAAGAAGCGAAATATTTTCTTTTTTACATACATATTCAAGCTCGTCAAAAAATCTTGGATTTAGCACACTGAAATTATTTTGAATACTCTCAAATCTTGCTAATCCTTCATATTTTGCTACCATATTTGCTTTTGTAAGACCATAAGCACTGTCGTTTGAAGTTCCGATATATCTGACTTTTCCTTCTTTTACTAATTCATCAAATGCCCTCATTGTCTCTTCCAGAGGAACAATTGTATCAGGCCAGTGTTGTTGATAAAGGTCTATATAATCAGTTTTAAGTCTTTTTAAACTTCCTTCTATTGCTCTTTTTATATGAAATCTATCCATTGCAGTAAGTCCGTGACGAATAGGCGGGACAAACCACCCGCTTGCAGCACCTGCTACTTTACTTGCTAAGATAATACTATCTCTTTGTTTAGTTTGCAACCACTCCCCTACTATCTTTTCAGTTAATCCTGCATATTTTGCATCAGGTGGTACCGGATAAAGCTCTGCCGTATCATAAAAATTAATCCCGGCTTCATAAGCTGCGTCCATTATTCTAAAAGCTTCTTTTTTATCCGTTGTACTTCCAAATGTCATTGTCCCAAGACATATTACACTTACTCTAAGTCCACTTCTTCCTATATATCTATATTCCATTAAAACCCTTTTTTACAAAATTATATAAAACTAAAAAATAAAAATATTAAAAATTTTTTTGTGTATTTGCTTGATTAATCTAAAAAGGTAACTTATCATTATTTATTTTTTTCCATTTAATAGGCTCAAATTTTGACATATCAAATTTTTCTAAAACTTTATCGTCACACTCTTTTATATCACCATCAAAATAAAAACACTCAATATATCCTACCCCTGCTTTAAAAGGAGTTATAAGCATTTGAACATCAAAATGTTTCAAAATTTCTAAAAAATCACATTTTGCATCAATTATAAGTAAATTCTTACTATATCCGCTTGCATATTTTTTTAATTTTTCAAAAGTGTTTTTATCTTTTGTCAAAATTCTAAATTTACAATCCATTTTATTGGACAATTACAAAAGGTTTAATGTCATTTTTGTAAAATATTTCATAATAATCCCTAATACCTAAAATCTTATATTTTTTATTTCCATTTAGTATAAAATTGATAATATCATACAAAGTTGTTTTATTCTTTACTATATTTCTCGGCAGGGCATATTTAGTATCAATATAATTATTAAATGGTTTAATTATATTTTCTTTTTGTAACTCTTTTGTTTCATTCTCAATTTCACTCAAAGACACAATTAAATAAAAATAAATCTGTTTTAATCTAATTTTCAAATTATTTTCTTCTTCATAATCTTTTTTCAAAATATTAAGATTTGTTTTAATACGTTCTTTAAATCTATCAAAATTTTTAACAATTAAATTTTTATAAGGAATATTTGCCAAATAAAAAATATAATAATTATTAAATTTATCTTTTATGTATTTAATATACCCTCCCCCGATATCATTATTTTTATCATAATAACCAATGATACTGTCATCTTCTGGATTAATACCATTTAAAACTTTTAAAAGATTTTTTATATATTCAAAAGAATATGGACTGCTGTCTGTTTTAAAATTCATTTCAATAATTTTGGTGATTTCCTTAAAAGTCGGATTATTTAGCAGTTTTAATATTTCATTCAGTTGTTCTAAATCATATAAATACTGATATAAAATTTCAGATTTATATATCTGGACTGATTTGGTTTTTGATAAAATGACTGCGTAATTAAGATTTTGAGCAAAAGAAATACAGACTATTATTAAGAAAATAAATAATTTTTTCATTATTAATCCTTAAATACCTTACCTTTACTTAATTTTAAAAATTATATCTTTGTAAAAGTTAACATAATGATTTTACTCTTAAAGAAAGAAAGGGAGATCTTATAAAAGATCTTATAAAAGATCATCCGCAAAATCATGAATATTTTTCATAATTTTTGGAAATGTATTGAAATATATATCTTTGGCTTTTTCTAAATCCACTTCAACTTCATTTATTTTAATTTTATCTCCGCCCACTCTTCCGGCTTTTTCAAAATAAATGCCTTTTTCTTCGCATAATTTTTCAAATTCTTTTTCATCTTCCGGGGCTATCTCAACAAATGCCCTGCTTAAACTTTCAGCAAAAATATCTTTTTCATTTTCAACTTTTACATTAATATCAAGCCCTTTATTACTTACACAAGCCCATTTGTAAGCGGCAATTGCAAGTCCGCCTGTTGAAATATCTTTTGCTGATTTAATTAAATCACTTTGAAGAACTTCCCAAAGTTTAAGCTCTTTTTCAAAATCAACTTCCGGATGTTCTCCTGCTACTACACCCCCAAATACTTTAAGATACAGACTTCCGCCAAATTCAGATTTTGTTTCACCTAAAATATAAACAGTGTTTCCTTCTTTTTTAAGTTCAGTCGATCTAACATCTTCACCAACACCAACCATTGCAATTTCCGGTGTCGGATAAACACCTTCGCCTTCATTTTCATTATAAAGCGAAACATTCCCGCTAACAACTGGTGTATTTAGTGCCGCACAGGCTTCTTTTATTCCTTCGCATCCTTCTTTAAACTGCCACATAATTTCAGGATTTTCAGGATTTCCGTAATTTAGACAATCAGTTATAGCTTTTGGAGTTATTTTTTTAACTGCTACATTTCTACCGGCTTCCATCACAGCAGCCGCAGCTCCAAGACGAGGATTTATATAATTAAATCTTGCATTACAATCAGTACTCATTCCTATGAATTTACCGTTTTCTTTTACTCTGATAACACTCCCATCAGCCCTTTTTGTATCAACTGTATTAGTTTGAACCATAGAATCATATTGCTCATAAATCCAAGCTTTATCTACAACTTCACTCTCAGCCATCAATTTTTCAAAGGCTTTTTGTGTATCAATTTCAGGAATTTTTATATCTTTTATCTTTTTTAAATATTCAGGCTCTTTTACAGGTCTGCAAAGCTCAGGGGCTTCATCAGTAATAGGTCCTACTGGAACCTCAGCTACTTTTTCTCCATACCAGAAAAGCTCAACTTTTCCAGTATCAGTAACTTCGCCGATAACCTCAGCATCTAAATCCCATTTTTTAAATATTTCAATTACTTTATCCTCATATCCTTTTTTAGCACAGATAAGCATTCTCTCTTGTGACTCGCTAAGCATAAGCTCATAAGGATTCATACCCTCTTCTCTCATAGGCACTTTATCAAGATACATTTTAAGACCACTTCCGCTTTTACTTGCCATCTCAAAAGATGAAGATGTAAGCCCTGCAGCCCCCATATCCTGAATACCTACAATATAATCAGTTTTAAATAGTTCAAGACATGCTTCCATTAAAAGTTTTTCAGTAAAAGGATCACCTACTTGAACTGTCGGTCTTTGATCTTCATCTCCTTCTTTAAAACTGTCACTGCTCATTACAGCTCCGCCAAGGCCGTCTCTACCAGTCTTACTTCCCACATAAATAACAGGATTTCCAACTCCCTCAGCTTTTGCATAAAAAATCTCATCCTGAGGACATACACCAAGAGAAAATGCATTAACTAAAATATTTCCTTTATAACTATCTTCAAAAGCAGTCTCACCGCCAATTGTAGGCACGCCTATACAGTTTCCATATCCGGCAATTCCTGCCACAACTCCACTTAAAAGATGTCTATGAAGTTTTGCAATATCATCATTTCCTTTAACATGGGCAAATCTGATTGCATTAAGGTTCGCAACTGGTCTTGCACCCATTGTAAATACATCTCTTAATATTCCACCAACACCAGTAGCAGCCCCCTGATATGGCTCTATAAAACTTGGGTGATTATGAGATTCCATTTTAAATACTGCCGCCATCCCGTCACCTATATCAATAACACCAGCATTTTCCCCTGGTCCTTGAATCACCCAAGGAGCCTCAGTTGGAAAACCTTTTAAATAACATTTACTTGATTTATAACTACAATGCTCACTCCACATTGCACTAAAAATACCAAGTTCTACCAAATTTGGCTCTCTGCCAAGTATTTTTACAATATGCTCATAATCTTCTTTACTTAATTTATGTTTTTCTAATATTTCATCAAGCTGAGATTTGTCAATTTCCATATAACCCATAAGAAACCTTTTTTATTTGAATTTTACCATTAAAATTCAATATTCTCAATACCGCTTTTTTCACTTAGTTTTATTAAAAGTCTATAAGAAAAAAGCTCATGACATTTTGGACATCTTGTAGAATATAAAGGAAATGTTTTTTTACAGTTTTGGCATAAATATTCAAATTCAAGTTCTGCTAAATTTTTTGGCAAATATTTCATAGCTTCAATCTCAAAAGGAGCTTTTTTATTGCATTGCATTTCTTTTTTTGCAGCTAAAATATTACAGAATTTTTTATTTTTAGGAATATCGTCTCTATTATAATACAGATCTAAATGTTCGTAAATATCAACTTCATCATACGCTTTTTTAGGATTTGTTTTAAAAAGATAATCAATGTATTCTCTTTTTACAAAAGGGTATGTTTTATAAATATCATCAAAAGATTTAATATTTTTGCAAAAATCTTCCAGACTGCACCCCTGTTTATAAAAAAGTCTTATCATCGCATACGCTTTTTCTTTTGGCATATTCACACCAAGCTCTTCAAAAATTTCCAGAATGTCAATATTTTCTTTAATTTCCCCGAGTTTTTCATTTACCAAAATAAGAAGTTTAAGTGCATCAGTGTTTCTGGGAGAGGTTTTTAAAATTTTATATAAAATATGTCTTGATTTTTCCAAAAAACCGGCTTTAAAATATAATGTTGCAATATTTAAAAGAATCTGTTTTGACGGGTACTCTTTTTCTATAGTTAAGTAAATTTTTAGGGCTTTTTCATAATCTCCTTCTTTTTCATAAGCGGCGGCTAAAAGCATAAGTGAATTAATAGGATTTTTTATATCTTCGGTTTTAATATAATCAAAATTTTTAATAAGTTCTTCAATTTCTTTTTCTCTTAAATTCTCTCTAATTTTTCCAAGTATTATTGTAATAATGATTGCGATAAGAATAATTACAAAAAAAGCTATTACACTAAAAAGAGGATCTCTATAATCCATAAAACTCCCATTTTTTTTTAAGTATTATAGTATAATTCAATTATGATTAGACCTGAATCCATAGAAAACTTAAAATCACTCGTTGATATAACAGATGTTATCGGTAATTATGTTCAGTTAAAAAAACAAGGAAGCAATTTTGTAGCTCTTTGTCCTTTCCATAGTGAAAAAACGCCATCTTTCGTTGTAAGTCCAAATAAGCAAATTTATCACTGTTTTGGATGTGGGGCAAGCGGAGATGCAATAAAATTTATAATGGAAATAGAAAAGCTTACATACCCTGAGGCCATAGAAAAACTTGCTTCAATGTATAATTTTAAACTAGAATATACAAAAGGCAACAGTTTTATACATATTGATCTGCTTGAAAGAATAAACAGTTTTTATATCTCGAATCTATATAAAAATCAAAATGCTTTAAATTATTTAAAACAAAGAGGGCTTTTTGATTCAACAATTGAGAAATTTCAACTTGGATATGCTCCATCATCCAATGAACAGTTTCAGTTTTTTAAAAATGCAAATTTAAACAAAAAAGATTTAATTGAACTTGGTGTTCTAAACGATTCGGGGGAATATCCGAGACTTATAGAAAGAATTACATTTCCTATTTTTTCACAAAGTGGTAAAATTATTGCTTTTGGAGGAAGGACAATTACAAATCATCCTGCAAAATATATTAATTTTACAAATACTAAAATATTCAACAAATCAAAAACATTTTATGGTCTTAATTTTGCAAGAGAACATATTTTAAGAAGCAAAAGAGTAATAATTACAGAAGGATATATGGATGTTATTATGCTTCATCAATCAGGTGTTCAAAATGCGGTTGCGACACTTGGGACTGCACTGACAAGAGAGCATCTTCCAATTCTTAGAAAACTTAACTCAAAAGTCACCGTTTCTTACGACAGCGATACAGCAGGTATTAATGCGGCCCTTAAAGCATCCAAACTTTTATATAAAGAATATTTTGACGGTGGTGTTATACTTTTTGAAGAAGGTGAAGATCCAGCAGATGCAGTTAAAAAAGGCAAAAATATTGAAGAAATATTGAAAAATGAAATAAAATTTGCAGATTTTATAATAGAATACACCACAAAAAAATATGATCTTAAAAACCCTGTCCAAAAAAAACATGCGATTGATGAATTCAGAAATTACATAAATGAACTTCCTGATATTTTAAAAGACGATTTTTCAATAAAAGTATCTCAATATATGCAAATTCCACCTAATATTTTAAAAGTAAAAACACAACATATTCAAAATCTCAATCTAAATAAAAAAATTGATGTAGCAGAAGCAAGTATTATTAAAACACTTTATGAAAATCCAAATTTAATGGATGAAATAATCGAATATCTCTCTCCTCAAATGTTTAATACGCATTTTGAAGAACTCGATGCAGTTTATAAAGAAGACTTTGAAAATCCAAAACTTCTTGAAATTGTTCTTAGAGATGATATTAAAGCATTGGATACAGAAAAACTTAAAAACCAGATAAGAAAACTTTTAATTCCATATTATCAGAAAAAGATGCTTGAAATTAAATACAATAAAAATATAAACAACGAAGAAAAAATGCATTATCTTAAAGAAATAAATTTAAAACTTTTAAAACTGAAAAAAGGAGAACTTGTTGAAAGCGATATCCCTGTTTAGCGGAGGGCTTGACAGTATTTTAGCTGTTAAAGTCATTCAAGAACAAAATATTGAAGTTGAAGGCGTATATGTAAACCTTGGATTTGAATCAAACAAAGAAAAGATAAATTACCTTCAAAATATGGCTGATAAAATAGGCATAAAACTTCATATTATTGACAAAAGAGATGAATACATAAAAAATATACTTTTTAATCCAGTATACGGTTATGGCAAAAATATGAACCCGTGTATTGACTGTCATGCATTTATGATAAGAAGCGCAAAAGAACTTTTAGAAAAAACTGGTGCAAAATTTATAATAAGCGGTGAAGTGGTCGGACAAAGGCCTATGAGTCAAAGACTTCCGGCACTTAAAAGCGTAAATAAACTTGCAAAAGCTGATGGCTTAATTTTAAGACCCCTTAGCGCAAAACTACTGCCTCCTACAATTCCTGAAATAAAAGGATGGGTAGATAGAGAAAAACTTCTTGATATAAGTGGAAGAGATAGAAAAAGACAACTTGAACTTGCTAAAAAATACGGCCTTGAAGGATATGAATCTCCAGCAGGAGGATGTCTACTTACGGATATAAATTTTTCAAAAAGACTCAAAGATTATTCAAAAAATTTGGAATTAACACCAAATGAAATTGATATCCTTAAAGTTGGAAGACATATAAATTATGAAGGATATAAAATAATTATTTCAAGAAAAGCCGAAGAAAATCCTATTTTAAAAGAATACAAAGGTGATAAATTTATAAAAATGTTTACAAAAGGATTCCCAGGACCTGTCGGACTCATACAAAAAAACGCACCTGAAAAGATTAAACAAAAAGCGGCTGATTTTATGGTAAGTTATACAAAATTTGATAAAGGTGATATAATTATAGAAGATGAAATTTATTCTGGTTCAAAAATAGAAAAAAAAGATATTCAGCAATATATTATTTAAGGAGGATAAAATGAAAAAATTATTTTTTTTAGCACCAATATTTTTATTTGCCTCTACGGCATATTACAATGAAGGATTATATGCTTATCTTGCAAAAAATTACACAAAAGCAGAAAAATACTTTAAACTTGCATGTGATAAAAATAAAAACGCATGGGGTTGTTATTCATATGCTGAACTTACAAACAATAAAAATTTAAAAATTGAATATAAAACAAAAGCTTGTGAATACGGATTAAAAGTGGCATGTAAATAATTATTTTTTGATATAACCCTTATCAACTAAATAATTATATATTTTACTTACAATATCTCCTGCGGCACTGCCGCCATGTCCTCCGTGTTCTATTAAAACTGTTACTACAAATTGAGGATTTTTATAAGGGCCAAATGTTGTTAGCCATGCGTGAGAGCGGTGAAAATAAGCAAGCTCATCTTCTTTTTTTCTTTTTTTAACTTCTTGCGGTATCGAATATACCTGAGCCGTTCCGGTTTTACCAGCAATAGTTATTTTTGTATGGATATGCTTTGTTGCAGTCCCGCCCGGTGCATTACATACTTCCCACATTCCCCTTCTAACAAGTCTTAACGCATTTTTTTCTCTTTGAGTAAGAACATTTTTTAAAACAGGTTTTGTTATATGGTTGTCAATTTTCATTACAACATAAGGTTTTGGAAGTTTACCTGTTGCCAACAATGCAGTATTTACAGCTACTTGAAGAGGAGTAGCAAGAAAATATCCCTGCCCAATTGAAGCATTCAGAGTTTCTCCTATAAACCAAGGCTGATGGTATTTTTTTGCCTTCCATTCTTTATCAGGCACAATTCCATTTTTTTCATTAGGAAGATCAATACCTGTTTTTTTTCCAAATCCCATCTTTCGTAAATTTTTAGCAATATAATTAATACCGAGTTTAAGTCCTACCTGATAATAATATGTATCCACACTTTCTTTTATCGCCTTAAATACATCTGTCTTTCCATGTCCCCAGCTTCTCCAATCCCTAAATTTTCTGTTACCAACGATTATATATCCTGGACATTCTATTTTTTTCCAAGGGTTCCATTTGCCACTTGCTATTGCAATAAGAGATTCAGCAGGCTTTACAGTAGATCCCGGTGGATATAGTCCACTTACCGGTTTATTTAAAAGAGGGTTATATATATTATGAGAAAGTTCATTCCACATTTTATATGAAATTCCTCTTACAAACAAGTTATTATCATAACTTGGAGTAGACACAAGAGCAAGAATCTCGCCATTTGTACGCATAACAATAACTGCACCTCTTTTATGCTCTTTCATAAGTGTTTTGTAAATAAATTCCTGCAAATCTTTATCTATACTAAGTGTTAAAATATGGCTTTTTGGAGCTTTATATGATAATACTTTAAGTATTCGATTTTTAGCATTAACCAATACTTTTTTTTCCCCCGGCTCACCTTGTAAAATATTATCATAATATCTTTCAATACCTCTTTTACCTGAAATCTGAGTAAGTTTTATTACTTCATTCCTTTTGTAATCTTTTTCATTTGCCTTGGATACATATCCTAAGATATTAGAAAGAAAATATTTATATGGATATTCCCTAAGATAAGTAGTTTCAAAACCAATATTTCTATTTAAAGAAAGTACAGGTTCTATTTTGTAAACATCCTCTTCACTTAAATATTTTACCACAGGGATATTTTTATTATTATAAGGAGAGTCGTTTTTTTTATATTCATTATAAATATTAGTTTTATTTATATCTAAAACCTGAGAAATATCATCAATAGTAGAATTTAATTCTTTATCTTTCAAATGCGGTTTTATACAAAGATTAAACCGCAATTCATTTACAGCAAGTGTATTATTATGCCTATCATATATAATTCCCCTAACAGGAGCAATTGGAATAATTTTGATAATATTCTTTTCAGATAATTCATTATATTTAGAATAAGACACAACACTTAATTCATATACTCTATAAATAAGAAGAGAATAAAGAATAAAAATAAAAAACAATATTATTCTGGTTTGCATTTAAATATCCTGATTATTATTAAATCGAATGCATAATTGTATAAAATATAAATAAATCCAAAATTAACATCTGTATATTTTAATAAATATATAAAATAAACCGCATATATAATAAATACGGATACTACATCAAAATAATCTTTATCAAAAAAATCCAAAATTCTGTTTTTGAGATAAAAATAAAAAAATAGATAAAAAATTTCGAAATAAAAAATGTTGTAATTATGTAATATTGAAAAAAGTCCTAAATACAAAAATGCACTGAATAAATCCAGACACAACATAACACTTCCCAATAATACAGGGAAAAAGACTGTTGAAGAATTTATTAAAACTGTAACAAATATTAATATTATTACAATGAAATAATAAGTGCTGTTTCGTTGCAATTTGGGAAAAATTTGCATTTTATACAGTCCGCCCATATTTTTTTATCAGGAATAGACTCTTTTGGAATCTCTCTAAATCCAAGTTTTTCAAAAAAATCTTTTTGATAAGTAAGAACCAATACTTCTTTTAGTCCAATATCTTTTGCTTCTTTCAAAAGAGCATTTATAATTTTTTTACCAATACCTTTACCTTGATATTCTCTGTTTACTGCAAGTGAACGTATTTCTCCTAAAAATGGAGAAAAAATATGAAGGGCAGCAACACCGATAGGTATATTCTCATCATATGCCATTACATAAGAACGTATATTAGTTGCAATTTCATCTTCGTCCCTGTATAGAATTATTCCTTCATCTACATATGGTTTTAAAATTGTCTGAATATCAATTATTTGATTGAGATTCGGCTTTATTATTTTCATATTCACCCCACAATATTTCATTAATTTTTCTTTTTACTTCTACTATACCTCTTTTTTTTGAATTAGATACAAAAAGAGCATTAGGATATTCTCTTTTAAGTTTAGCAAGTTCACTTTGTTTTAATTTATCAATTTTAGTAAAAACAGTTAATACCTGTTGGTCTTTTCTTAAAAAGCTTTTTAAATATTCATCGACATTATTGTCTATATCAAGATTAGGATGTCTTGCATCTCTTAAATGAATAAAAAGTTTTATATTAAATCTGTTTTTCAAAAATTCATCAAGATTTTTACCCCAATCTTTTAGCATTGATTTTGAAACTTTTGCATATCCAAAACCCGGAAGATCCACAAGAATATATTTTTTTCCCTCATCCTCTACTTCGAAAAAATTAATAAGTCTTGTTTTCCCAGGTGTTTGAGAAGTTTTTGCAATTTTTTGATTGGTAAAAGCATTTAAAAAGCTGCTTTTTCCTACATTACTTCTTCCAAGAAGTGCAACTTCTGTAAAATTAGGCTCTATTGCTTCATTAATACTTGGAGCCGATTTTAAAAATTTTACTTTCATTCATTAACCTTTATAATTATATTTACAGGCTTTTTACCACCTTTAACTTCTATTGTCTTATTTCTCTTATTTAATTTTATTTCATTTCCACTTAAACTCTCATTTGTTTCAATCTTTTTAACATAAGCATTGCCGATGAGATCCGTATCTGTTGTTAAAAAATTATATATAAGTTTGTCACAATGCCCTTTATAAGTAACATTTTCATCGCTTAAAACAAATTTTACATTTCCCTCAGCAATATATTTGATAGGTTTTTTATTTTTATTAAAATATATAACCATTTTTTGCGCTAAAATGTTGTCTTTCCCTTCTGTAGCATTTACATCACCTATAAAAACACTAATCATTTTATTAGAATCATAATAAAATTTTTTACTTGTAATATGAAGTGTCTTTGCATTAATAATTGAAATAAACAAAATAAAAATTATAAAAATTTTTTTCATTCTTTGACCTTTAAATTAAAACTTATATTATTGGCTTTTATATTTCTTTTTTTATCTACAAAAAAATTTATACCAGTAGCATTATATTCATCAGAGTATAAAAAAAATTTGTTTCCTCTAATGTTTTTTGTTTTTAAATTATATACAACAAAATCAGAAACAAAATCATATTTCGGACTATTATATTTAAAAAAATATGCTTTTAAAATTTTATTTCTAAAAATAGCTTTTTTTGCAAAATAATTTTCTTTTTTTAAAATATCTTTTATATCTAAATTTTTAGCAACATAACTTTTATCAAAAATATCAAGAATTTCAAATTTTCCTTTTTTACTAAGGTTTGTTTCATAAATTTCAAAAACTCCATTTTTCATATTTGCTATGGCTATTTTATTTTTTATATTTTTTTTAGAAGGTATATAAATTTTGCTGTTTTCATATACAGGAAAAATCAAAACAGCAATTAAAAATATACCAAGTAACGCTATTTTACCCATAATTCCAGAAATTTATCATAAAGGTTCTCTTCTTTTAAAAGAATATCTATCATTTCTCCCACAGCTCCCTCACCACCTTTTTTAGTCAAAGGATCACTTACAAAATCATAAA
>JALTBU010000179.1 GCA_027008345.1 Nautiliaceae bacterium
TCAAATGCCCATAAAGATTTAAAAAAAGCAAGAGAACTTGCTATTAGTATGATAAAAGATTATGCAATGGGAGATAGCGTGGTCGGAGATGAGAGTGAGGTTGCAAAAGTGCTTGAATATGCGCTAAATGAAACAAAAAATCTATATTCAAGCAATAAATTATTAATAGAAAAAGTTTATGCAAAAATGTTAAAAGATGAGGTTATTCATAAAAGTGATATGGATAAAATAAAAGATGAAATATTTTAGCGGTTTTTGTTTGTGTAATGAAAAAGAGATTTTTAAGGAATTTTTAGAAGAAAAAGAGTTTGTAGTTGCGGGTTTTAGTTATGGGGCTCAAAAAGCTCTAGATTTTGCACTAAATTCAAAAAAAAGAGTAGATAAACTTCAACTATTCTCCCCCGCTTTTTTTGATTATAATCAAAAAATAGTAGATTTAAATTTAAAAGCTTTTAAAAAAGATAAAAATTTATATATTAAAAACTTTTTAACAAAAGCAGGTATTGATAATTTGCTAATGAATTCGTTTGAGGATTTTTATATTTGCGAATGTAATGAAAAAGATTTATATAAATTATTTACTTTTGATTGGAAAAAAATAAAAGAGATAAAAGATATAAAAATAGAAGTTTTTTTAGGGGAATTTGATAAAATTATCGCTTTAAAAAAAGCGTATGAATTTTTTAGAAATTACGCAGATGTTTATTTAATAAAAAAAGCAAATCATTTTTTAAGGAGTTAGATTGGAAGAGCGGAAACATTCTGTTTTTGAAAATTTTATTGAATATTGGGATATTTTAATCGGTTTTTCTTCATTGCCTTTTGCAATTTTTTTTCATATTTATAATTTAGAAATATTAGCTACAATTTTTGCCGCTATTGGTATTGGTGCGTTGGCTGTTACAATTTCTGAAATTTCTGAAATTTTAGCTGAGAGATTTGGTGAGCCGTTTGGGAGTTTGGTTTTAACATTCAGTGCGGTTTTAGTGGAGATTTTAATTCTATTTATGGTGGTCTTAGAGGCAAAACATCATCCTGAAGTTATAGATACGGTAAAAAACGGGATTGTGGCTACTGTTTTAGTGGATTTGAATGCACTTTTAGGGTTAGCAGTTTTTGTAGGAGGGCTTAATTTTAAAGAGCAAGAACATAACGAAGATACATCTGCTAGTTATACAACTGTTTTGTTTGTAGCATCTGCTATGCTTTTAGTTCCTACAACTATTTCTCTTCATTCAAGTGAAGATGCTTTATATAAAGCAAGTATTATTATTGCAGCTTTACTTTTTATTTATTATTTTTTTATTTTTAAATTTCAAACAGGAACTCACGTGCATTTTTTTAAATTCAAAAAACGAAGCAGGGTAAAAAAATATCAAAAAGATGAGCATGAAGATGAAGATTATTATTTTGATAAAAAAAGTAGTAAATTTTTGATTTTTTGCTTAGTTTTTTTACTTGTTTTGATAGGAGTGTTATCAGAAATTTTTGCGGATGACGG
>JALTBU010000180.1 GCA_027008345.1 Nautiliaceae bacterium
TTTTTCATCTGTTACAATCTGAGGATGGTTTTTTAACATATTCCTAATTTCCATTACAACTCTGTCAATTTCTATGGTATCAGTTGTAGGTTTGATTTTAAGCCAGAATTTAATCCTTCTTCCAATAATTCTTCTTGACCAGTTTTTTATCCATTCATTTGCAAGTTTTGAATTTGGAATAACTATCAAAGCATTGTCAAATGTCCTTATTTGCGTAGAAGTAAGCCCAATTTCGGTTACAAATCCTTCAAAATCTTTTGTTTCAATCCAGTCACCCACATGAAATGCATCTTCGCTTACAAGTCTTATTGAATCAAAAAAATTCCCTATTGTCTCTTTTGCAGCAAGCCCTATAATGATACCACCAATTCCAAGTGATGTAATAATTGCCGTTAAATTTACCCCCATTTTTGAAAGAAAAATAATTATATACAAAAGTACCAATCCTACTTTTGCAAGATTGATAATCAAAGAAAAAAGTTCCCTTCTAACACTTTTCTTTTTTGATATTTTTACTGAAATTGCCGTATAAATAAAATATTTTAAAATTTCATAAAAAAGCCAAAAAATAAGTGCTAAATTTACAAAAAAAAGTACATTATAAAACTTAGGATAAAAATTAAAAAAATAATAAACTGCATTAATATTAAGAATAAGTATAAAAGGAATTGAAAATTTATTTATTCTTGAATACAAAAGTTTAAGTCTGATATTTTTTCTTTTTTTAAACAAAAATATTTTTATAAATCTTGTAAAAAAATAAAAAACAACATCAAAAAATATTAAAAAAATTATCAAAAGTTTTGTATTCATTTTGTTTTTTAGTAAATTATATCACATTTTGTTATAATTTCGCCAAAAAAGGAAATTAATGAGAAGCCATTATTGTGCCGAACTTAATGAATTAAATGTTGGCGAAGAAGTAGAACTGGTTGGGTGGGTAAATTCCCATAGAGACCATGGAGGGGTTATTTTTATAGACCTGAGGGACAGAAGTGGAATAATTCAAATAGTGGCCGATCCGGCTGACAGCAAAGAAGCACATGCAGTTGCAGAAAAAATAAAAGATGAATATGTTATAAAAGTAAAAGGAAAAATTAGACTAAGAGGTGAAGGATTAGAAAATCCAAAACTAAAAACCGGTAAAATAGAAGTAATAGCAGATTCTATTGAAATAGAAAATACATCAGATGTTCTTCCTTTTCAAATCGGGGATAAAAATGTAAATGAAGAATTAAGACTAAAATATAGATATTTAGACCTTAGAAGCCCTGATATGCTTGAAACATTTATTTTAAGAAGTAAAGTTACAAATGCAATTAGAAAGTATTTTGATGAAAACGGATTTATTGATGTAGAAACACCGATTCTTACAAAATCCACACCTGAGGGGGCAAGAGATTATTTGGTACCAAGCAGGGTTCATCCGGGTGAATTTTATGCACTTCCTCAATCGCCTCAGTTATTTAAACAGATTTTAATGGTGGCAGGATTTGATAAATATTATCAAATTGCAAAATGTTTTAGGGATGAAGACCTTAGAGCTGACAGACAGCCTGAATTTACTCAGGTTGATGTGGAGATGAGCTTTGTAACTCAGGATGATGTAATTAATGCAATTGAGGGAATGGTAAAAGAGGCTTTCAAAACAGCTGGAATAGATATAAAACTTCCTATTAAAAGAATGAGCTATCATGAAGCTATGGAAAAATACGGGAGTGATAAACCAGATTTAAGATTTGATCTTCCTATGACAGACGTATTAAGTGAATTTAAAGATTCAAATAATGAAATTTTTTCCGAAATTGCAAAAGATGCTAAAAAAAACAGAATAAAAGCTCTAAAAGTTCCGGGAGGAGATAAATTTTACAGTAGAAAAATGCTAAAAGAGCTTGAAAATTTTGTTAGAAAATTCGGTGCAAAAGGACTTGCTTATATTCAGGTAAAAGAAGAAGGGCTTAAAGGACCTATTCTTAAATTCCTAAGTGAAGAATCTCTTAATAAAATGATTGAAAAACTAAGCCCGGAAGTTGGTGATATTATTTTCTTTGGAGCTGGAGACAAAAAAACAGTTCTTGATTATATGGGCAGACTCAGAGTTAAAATAGCAAATGATATGGGGTTAATCGATGAAAATGAATACAATTTCGTATGGATTGTAGATTTTCCTATGTTTGAGAGTGATGAAAACTCAAATCCTACACCACTTCACCACCCATTTACAATGCCTGATATGAATACATGGGATGAAGAAAATTTTGAAGACATTAAATCAGTTGCTTATGATTTGGTATGTAACGGATATGAAATCGGTGGAGGAAGTATCAGGATTCATAAAGAAGAAATCCAAGAAAAAGTGTTTAAACTTCTTGGAATCGATGAAATGGAAGCAAGAGAAAAATTTGGATTTTTACTTGATGCATTGAAATTTGGGGCACCGCCTCATGGAGGGTTTGCTCTTGGGCTTGACAGGGTTATAATGCTTATGAGAAAGACTGATAATATTAGAGATGTTATAGCATTTCCTAAAACACAAAAAGCTCAGTGTTTATTAACACAGGCTCCAAGCGAAGTTGACAAAACTCAACTTAAAGAATTACACATAAGAGTAAAAAAACCAAAAACAGAAAATGAATAAAATAGTCAAAAAACTGACAATAAGTGATTTGAAAAAAGGTGATGTTTTTAAAATAATAGGATTTGATGAAAGTTGCGGAAATTTTAAACAAAGACTTATTGACCTTGGAATTCATAAAAATCAGATGGGACAGGTTTTAAACAAATCTTTTTTTGGTCCCATTGAAATAGAAATTGATGGAAGAAAAATTGCCATTGGAAGAGGTATGAGCAAAAAAATATATGTAAAAAAATTTGAATGCCCGATATTATAGGTAAGAGGTATGAGGAAGAAGGGAAAAGGAAAAATTAATTATATTCTCCACTTTCCTCTTTCCTCTTCCCTATTTTCTCAAAATTAAAGGAGTAAAAAATGAAAAAAAAACTATTTTTAATTATTGGAGCACCAGGAAGTGGTAAAACAACTGATGCTGAGATTATTGCTGAGAGAAACCCTGATACAATCGTTCACTACTCAACTGGGGATTTATTAAGAGCAGAAGTTGCAAGCGGAAGTGAACTTGGAAAAGAGATAAAAAGCTACATTGACCAAGGAAAACTTGTACCTTTAAATATTGTAATTAATACTATTAAAAAAGCTATTGAAAAAGCTGATAAACCAATTGTAATTATAGACGGGTTCCCAAGAAGTGTTGAACAAATGAAAGCTCTTGATGAAATGCTAAAAGAAAATCCAAATATAGAACTTGTTGAAGTAATTGAAGTGGTTGTGAGTGAAGATGTTGCAAGAGACAGAGTACTTGGTAGAAAAAGAGGTCCAGATGATACAGATGAAGTATTTGAAAATAGAATGAAATTATATTTAAAACCTCTTGCTGAAATTGAAAAATTTTATGAATCACAAAACAAACTTGTAAAAATAAATGGTGAAAGAACTATTGAAGAAATAGTTGCTGACATGGAAAAAGAAATTAAACAAAAAGCAGGAATCTAATCTTGCTTTTTTATTATGGTTTAATATTTATAAGTATTATTATTTTATTTTTTGCATTTTTAAATATTTATAAATCATCTAAAATAGAAAAAAATATAGATAATTATGTTTATCTTGCTACTACTTCGAAAAGTTATTTTATTGGCGCTGTAATTTTTTCACTTGCTATGTTAATAATTGTGGCATTTCAGGCTATGCCTTATGCTTTTGATTTTAGAATTTTCTCTATTGAGCTTTTCTTTGGAAGTGTTTTTTTACTTGCACTTTCTCAATTAATCTATTTTTTAAATACAAAGAAAAAATTAAATGATATTGAAGAATTTTTTAAAAAATTTGAAGCAGATTTTAAAAATAAATGCCATATGCTGATGATTAAACATATACTCTCAAAAGAAAAAGATTTAGAAAAAATAAAAGAAGTTTTTAAGAGAAATAAACATTTATGTGAAGGAAAAAAAGATTAATTTTTATCTTCTGATTTATCTTTATTTTCCTCTTTCATTTTACATCTGAGTTCTTCTTGAACTTTAATATGCTCAATTCTATCAATTAATGCATCAAGTTCTTTAATTTGCTCTTCACATTTTTTTTGAAGTTCTTCTTTTTTTTCATTAAGAATTTTTAGCTGTTTTTCAATCTCTTCAACAGGAATAGCACATTTTTTTGCAGCTTCCTCTTCTTTTTCAAGTGCCCATTCAGTAATTTTTTTGATAAATTCTTTTAACATTTATTCTCCTTTTGTATAATTATCTTAATATTTTAACATAAAGGATTAATATGATTGTTGATGATTATAAAAAAGCTGCCAAAATTATTAAAAATTCAAAAAATTTAGTTGCATTTACAGGGGCTGGAATAAGTGTGGAAAGCGGTATACCTCCATTTCGTGGACCCACAGGACTATGGAGTAAATATGATCCTAAAATTCTTGATATTGATTTTTTTATATCTCATCCAGATATAAGTTGGAAATATATAAAAGAGATTTTTTATGATTATATGCAAAACATAAAGCCAAATAAAGCCCATTATTTTTTAGCAGAGCTTGAACAAAAAGGATTTTTAAAAGGAATTATCACTCAAAATATTGATAATCTCCATCAAAAAGCGGGAAGTAAAAATGTCATAGAATTCCATGGAACTGCCAATAAACTTGAATGCATAAAATGCAAAAGCAAATATGACATCAATAATATCTCTTTAAATACTTTACCCCCTATATGTCCAAAATGCAGTGGTATTTTAAAACCAGATTTTGTATTTTTTAAAGAACCGATTCCAGCTGATGCATTTGAAAAATCAATTCAATTAATGCAAAATGCTGATGCACTCTTAATAATAGGAACTACCGGAGAAATTATGCCCGCAAGCGAATTGCCTTTTTTAGCAAAACAAAATGGATCAAAAATAATTGAAATAAACATAGAACCTTCAAATTTTACAAATAATATAACAGATATATTCTTAAAAAATAAAGCCACGATTGCAA
>JALTBU010000181.1 GCA_027008345.1 Nautiliaceae bacterium
AACACAAAAGAAATAAAAAGACTCTCAAAAATTATTGCTTCTTTAATGTTCCAAAAAAAGGCTTTAAAAGAAAAGCTTGCACTTATTAATCAAAATATTAAAGATTCTTTTATTTATGCGCCTTTTACCGGAACTGTTGCCAAAAAATTTGCAAATGCCGATGAGGTTGTAGCGGCAGGCAAATTTATTTTGAGTGAAGTAAATTTAAAAGATTTGTATGTTTTGGATTTGCTTGAAGAGAAAAAATTAAAAGGAATAAAACCAGGATGTAAGGCTGTAATTCACATAGATGCCCTTGATAAGGATTTTGATGGTGTGGTTTCCAAAATTCTTCCGGCAAGTGCCTCCACATTTGCAATATTGCCAAGAGATATAAGCTCTGGTGAATTTACAAAACTGCAACAGAGATTTTATGTAAGAATAAAATTTAAAGAAGTACCAAAAGATGTGAAAGTCGGGATGGGAGGGGAAATCAAAATACAAAAGTGTAAAGTGAAAAATTAAAAATGAAAAGTGAAGGATTATTAGAAGAAAAAAGTTATAAATTTGCAAAAAGGATTATAAAAGCATATAAATATTTAACATCAAAACAAGAATATATTCTTTCAAAACAACTTTTGAGAAGTGGAACTTCTATTGGAGCAAATATTGTAGAAGCTCAGTATGCTATTTCAAAAAAAGATTTTAGAAATAAAATGTCAATTTCTTTAAAAGAAGCAGTAGAAACAAGATATTGGATAAATTTATTAAAAGATGAAAATTATTTTTTAGAAAAAGAAGCCAAAAGTTTAATTGAAGATTTGAATGAAATAATTAGTATGTTAGTGAAGGTTGTAAAAAATGCAATCTAAACTTTTCACTTTACACTTTTCACTTTCCATTTTACTAATAATTCTCGGCGCTTTTATGGCAGTTTTGGATACGACGATAGTTGATATTATAGTCCCAAAACTAAAAGGTCCTCTCTCAACAGACCTTTACGGTGTTCAATGGGTAATTACTGCATATATGCTCGCAGCTGCGGTGGCACTTTTAGTAGTTGAGTGGGTTTTGAAGCATTTTGGATATAAATGGGTATTTATTATAGCTGTCGGAGTATTTACACTTTCATCTTTTATGTGCGGTGTTTCAAATTCGCTTGGATTTATAATTTTTGCAAGAACAATCCAAGGATTTGCCGAGGCATTTATTATGGTGACGGCTCAGGCTCTTTTATTTTCGATGTTTCCTCCTGAAAAAAAGGGAATTGCAATGGGTATATTTGCCCTTGGAGTTGCATTTGCCCCGGCAATCGGACCTACGCTTGGAGGATATTTGACTGAATATTTTGGATGGAGGAGTGTATTTTTTATCAATGTCCCAATAGGAATATTTTTGGTTATTTTTTCTCCATTTTTACTCAAAGAAACAGCAAAAAAAGAAAAATATCCTCTAAATTTTTTATCAGTTATTTTTCTTAGTATTTTTACATTGGCTCTTT
>JALTBU010000182.1 GCA_027008345.1 Nautiliaceae bacterium
CAGCAAGTGCTGTGAGAAGCCATTCCATTGTAAGAGCAGCGGAAAGTTATGAAGATATAAAAGATTCAAAAGTTATTGTAATTACTGCAGGTTTCCCAAGAAAACCGGGAATGACAAGAGAAGATTTACTTTTAAAAAATGCAGAAATAATGAAAGATGTTATTACAAATGTAAAAGAATATGCTCCTGAATCTATTATTATAACTGTTTCAAATCCGCTTGATGCTATGACTTATACAGCTTTAAAAATTGGTGGATTTAAAAGAAATCAGGTAATAGGAATGGCTGGAATACTTGATAGTGCAAGAATGGCTTATTTTATTTATGAAAAATTAGGTTATGGTGCAGGCCAAATTAGAGCAAGCGTAATTGGAGGTCATGGCGATTTTATGGTTCCACTTCCAAGATATTCAACTGTTGCAGGAGTACCACTTAGTGATCTTTTAACTCAAAAAGAGATTGAAGAAATAGTTGAGAGAACTCGTCATGCCGGAGCTGAGATTGTTGGATATTTAAAAACTGGAAGTGCATATTTTGCACCTGGAAAATCAACTGCAATTATGGTTGAAGCTATACTTAAAGATTCAAAACAAATTTTCCCTTGTGCAGTATTGCTTGAAGGTGAATATGGAGTAGAAAATGTGGTAAATGGAGTGCCAGTTATGCTTGGTAGAAATGGAGCTGAAAAAGTTATTGAAGTTACACTTGATCCGTGTGAGAGGGAGCAGTTTAGAAAATCTACTCAAGCTGTTAAAGAGATGATTGATATTTTAGAAAAAGACTTTTTAAAGGATATAAAATGAGAGTGGTCAAATATGATGATATTGTTAAATCAATTAGAGATATGATAATTTATTCAACTACACATCTTTCACCTGATATGAAAAAAGCGCTTGAAGAAGCTTATGAAAATGAAAAAAGTGAAGTAAGTAGAGCTGTGCTTGCTCAACTTCTTGAAAATGCAGTAATTGCAGAAAAAGAATGGAAACCACTTTGTCAAGATACAGGACTTGCTATATATTTTGTAAAAGTAGGAGAAGATGTAAAAGTTGAGGGTGGAAGCCTTAAAGATGCAATATATGAAGGAACTGAAAAAGGTTATAAAGAAGGATATTTAAGAGCTTCGACTTGTGATTGTTTTACAAGAGCAAATCTTAAAGATAAAGTAGGATATAATCTTCCTCCTGTAATTTATTTTGATATTGTACCTGGAGATAAAATAGAAATTGAATATGCTGCAAAAGGTGGAGGAAGTGAAAATGTGTCTCGTGCTACAGTATTAGCACCAGCTGCTGGGAAAGAGGGAATTAAAGAATTTGTTAAAAAAGTTGTAAGCGATGCTGGTCCAAACCCATGTCCACCACTTGTAGTAGGAGTTGGAATTGGTGGTAGTTTTGATTATGCAGCAGTTATGAGTAAGCATGCTTTATTTAGAGATATAGGAACTCCAAATCCAGATCCAGAACTTGATGCTTTGG
>JALTBU010000183.1 GCA_027008345.1 Nautiliaceae bacterium
TCTTTTTCTTTAAGTGTCCCTCTTTTATTAAGCATATAAGCCGTCATATTTGCAACACCGTCTTTTGCAAAAACGCTTCCTGTATTTTTGAAAATTATTTGAAATACCGTTCTGCCTAAGTTGTCTTTTTCATATATCAGATACATTTTTCTCCTTAATGCTGGTGTGAATTTAGTAAAATTGTGGCACTGTTTTCTAAAATTACCGCTTTTTTTAATATTTCTCTAATATCTCTTGATTTTATAAAAACACCGTAACCTTTTATAATGACAATATCATTTTCTTTTAATTTTTTTGAAATTATATATTCTTTATTTTCTTCCCATTCAATAGAATTAGTTATTTCAATAATAGGAATTTTTTGTAAATATTTTTTGCCAAGATGGTCTATAGGTTTTAAAAAGCTGTGGTGTTCTATCGAAAAAGTTATTGTATTAATCGGGAAAATGTTGGATATTGCTTTTGTACTTGATATGGTTTCGTATATTTTGGTATGTATTTTGATGTCATCTGTAGTCTCTTTCCATGAAAGATCACTTTTTAAAATGTGGACTTTTTTGAAAAAATCGTCTTCTAAAATATGCTTATTTTGCTTATTTATAAGCATTTTGTCATTTTGAAGTTTTAAAGAAATACTTCCGATTCCCATATCCAGAAAATTTTTATTAAACAAAGATTTTGCCACAAGTAGATATTCATCAATAATTGTTTTTGTTACCAAACAGAGCCTTTTTTGCTACAATTATATCAAAAAGGATAATTTTTGAATATTCCCCATATACCGGTTTTGCTTAAAGAAACGATTGAACTGTTTAAAAAGAATATGAATCCCAAAGGTTATTTTATTGACTGTACACTTGGATTTGGAGGACACAGCGAGGCAGTTTTGGAAAATTTCCCGGAAATTAAACTTATAGGGATTGACCAGGATAAAGAAGCTTTAAATTTTGCAAAAAAAAGACTTTCAAAGTTTTCAAATAGAGTAGAATTTATAAACAAAAGAGCAAGTGAAGTGCTTAAAAATTTAAAAGGTCTTGAAATCTCAGGAGTTCTTGCTGATATAGGTGTGAGTAGTTATCAGCTTGACAATAAAGAGCGTGGGTTTACTTTTGATGCTGAGACGCTTGATATGAGAATGAATAAAGATCAAAAATTTTCTGCTTATGATGTTGTTAATTTTTATGACAGAAATCAGTTAGAAGAAATTTTAAAAAAATATGCCGAGGAGAGGCAGTTTAGAAAAATTGCCGATTTTATAATTAAAAACAGACCCATTAATTCAAACCGTGAACTTGCAGATATTTTACACAAAGCGGGGATTAAAGACAAAAAAAGAATGGCGCCAATTTTTCAGGCAATAAGAATTGAGGTAAACAATGAATTAAAAGAGCTTGAAAATATCCTCAAAAGTGTTGAAAATATTGCAAAAAATGGTACAATTTTAGGAATAATAACTTTTCATTCTTTAGAAGATAGGATTGTAAAAAATCAGTTTAAAGAATGGGCTAAAAAATGTATCTGTCCTCCCGAAGCTTTTAAATGTGAATGCGGAGGAAACAATCAAAAAGGAATAATACTTACAAAAAAACCGATTGTTGCATCAAAAGAAGAAATAAGAAACAATCCTCGAAGCAGAAGTGCGAAACTCAGGGGGTTTAAGTTTACAAAGGGAGAAAATGGATGAAAAAAGTGTTCTTTTAGATGAAGTAACACCTCATATTCAATCACAATCTATTTCAATATCTATTATTAAAAACCTTATTATTGCAATTGCATTTGCATTTGCCCTGTTTCTACCGAAAATATATATTTCATCACAAATATATTTAAGCTCTGTAAAAATCAATAAAAAGTTAAACGAATATTATTCACTAAAAGCTGAAAATTCAATTCTTTTATCAAAAATTGAAAAAATAAAATTCAAAAACAGACTCAATATTGATTCTTTTTGATAAAATACCCTCAAAAAGAGGGTAGATGAGAAAAGTAATCGAATTTTTTTTAAAAAACTCAGTATTTACACATACGCTTTTTATAATTGTTATTTTAATGGCGGTAATTGCATACCAAAATGTGCCAAAAGAGCTTTTTCCTCCCGCTACTCTTGATAAAATACTTATTCAAGGCGCATATCCAGGAGCTTCTCCTGAGACCCTTGATAAAATGGCGGTATCTCAAATAGAAGATGAGATAAAAAACTATTCTGAAGTATCAAAAATAGAAAGTGTTATTAGTAACGGCAATTTTGTAATTACAGTTGATTTGAAACCAGGAAGCAATAAACTTGAGCTTATGAATGATTTTAAAAATGTTGTTGCAAATTTAAAAAGAGATTTGCCAAGTGATATGGATGAGCCAAGCGTTACAATTGCCAAAAAAGCTTTTCCTTTGATGTTTATTTCCGTTGCAAGCAATAAGCTGAATAAAGATGAGCTTTTAAATGCGGCAGAAGATGTAAAAAAAGCACTCTCGAAACTAAAAGATTTAAGTAAAATTGATATAAGAGGAAAAAGTGATAAAAATATTTATTTTGAACTTGATAATCAAAAAATTGAAAGTTTGGGTCTTAATAAAAATCTTGTAATTTCTGCTCTTAGTTCTGTCAATACAATATTCCCTGTCGGAAAGATAGAGGGAAATAAACACTATTTTATCTCTTTTTTTCCGCAGGGTGTAAAAGATTTTAAAAACACTTTAATAAAAATAGGTAATAAAGTTATAAGACTTTCAGATATTGCCGTTATTAAAAAAACATATGCCACTCCTACTCAAATTGGAAAATATAACGGAATTCCAAATTTAACCATTGATGTAAGAAAAGGCGAGGGTGGAGATGCCATTGCACTTAGTAAAAAAATAAGAGAAATTTTAAAAGAATATCATCAAAAACATCCTGATGTGATATTTGGGATATCTACTGATACGAGCAAGTGGGTTGCAAACAGGTTTAATACGGTTGTAAGTAATATAATTTTTGGGCTTATTTTGGTGTTTTTTGTAATGTGGATATTTTTAAATTGGAGAATTTCATTTGTTGTTACCCTTGGAATACCAACATCTTTTGCTATTGCTTTAATATTTCTTGATTATTATAATTTTTCACTGAATTTATTATCAATGCTTGGGGCTTTAATTGCACTTGGAATGATTGTTGATGAGGCTATTGTTGTAGGTGAGAATATTTACCGTCATATGGAAATGGGAAAAGACAGACTCACTGCTGCGATTGACGGAAGTATGGAAGTTTTCTGGCCTGTTGTAGCATCTGCTCTTACTACAATTTTGGCATTTTTGCCTATGCTTTTGATAAAAGGTGAAATTGGTGTATTTATAAAAATCTTGCCAGTAATGATTACTATTTTGATATTAAGCTCGCTTCTTGAAGCATTTGTTTTTCTTCCGCTTCATTCAAAAGAGATGTTAAAAATTTATAAAAACGATAAAAAAGAACTTTTTTGGGAGAAATTTCAAGGACTTTATAGAAAAATTCTTTGGATATTTTTTAAATTCAGATATTTTGTACTTATATTTTTCCTTCTAATAGTGCCATATCTAACATTTGTAGGAATGAAGCATTCAAAATTTCAATTATTTCCAAATTTTGATGCAAGTCAGATATATGTTAACGGAAAATTTGAATCAAATTTTAGTATAGAAGAGACGGCAAAAGCAATAACGCCAATTGAAAAAGATTTAAAAAAATATCTAAAAAATGATGTTTCAGGCTTTACGACTGTTGTGGGTATGAAGATGAATAATAAAGGTGAGGCGAATACGGGTGAGAACTATTTTCATATTTTTGTTGATTTGTATGATAAAAAACCAACGGATTTTTACAATAAATATATCGCTCCTCTTTTTCAGCCTGTAAAAGTAACACATCAGACAAGGGAAGTGACATCTCAGCAGCTTGCAATGAAGATTAAAAAAGAACTTTCAAAACTTAATATAAAAGGAATAAAAGAGCTTAATGTAATTGTTCCTCAGGCAGGTATTGTAAAAAGCGACATTGTTATAGGAATTGTAAGCAATGATCAGAAAAAAACACTTTGGGCTATAAAACTTCTTGAAAAAGAAATGAAAAAAATAAAAGGTGTATATAATATTTATGATGATGCGGAGCTGGGGGCATATGAACTTAAACTTAAAATAAATTCCTATGGTGAGAAACTCGGATTTAACGAAGGCAATCTTTTTAATCAGTTAAGGGCGTTTTTTGGAGAAGCGGAATATGATAAAACATTTGATAAAGACGGTATCGTAAAGATTGTTTTAAAAGATATAAACAAGGATAAATTTAATGAACTTAAATATTTCAGGGTCAATATTCCAAATACCGATCAATATATCGAGATTAATAAAATTGCTGATTTTATCACATACCGCTCATTTAAAAAGATTCATAAATATAACGGAATTGCGGCAAAAAGCGTATATGCATCTTTGAATAAAAAAATAATAACAGTCAGTGATTTTTATCAAAAAATTAATCCGGTTTTAAATAAAATAAAATCAAAAGGTCTTGATATTATAATTGGAGGTGCTGCAAAAACGAGTAAAAACTTTATGAGGGATTTAAAAGAATCCTTGGTTGTGGCAGTGCTTTTGATATTTTTAATTCTTGTTTTAATGTTTAATTCTGCGCTGCTTCCTTTCATAATAATTTCAGTAATTCCTCTTTCATTTTTAGGGGTAATAATTGGAAATTATATAATGGGTATGAATATGACAATGCTTGGTATGATTGGTGTTGTGGGTCTTGCCGGAGTTGTTGTTAATGACGGGATAGTAATGGTTGATTTTATAAAAAAAGCAAAAAATATTGAAGAAATTGTGCTTTTTGCTTCAAGGCGTCTAAGACCTGTACTTCTTACATCAATTACAACATTTTTCGGTCTTATTACGCTTATGTTTTTCCCTTACGGGCAAAGTGCAATTCTTCAGCCTCTGGCAATCGCCCTTGGATTTGGACTTTTATGGGGGACATTGCTTAATCTCTTTTATTTGCCGGTATTTTTTTATATACTAAATAAAAAAAGGTT
>JALTBU010000184.1 GCA_027008345.1 Nautiliaceae bacterium
ATGTAGTTTTTCTTTATTTTCATTTAGATATTTTTTAAGTTCATCAATTATTTTAAATTTCTTCTCTTCTGTTGTATTTACTTTAAGTTCGTCAGTATTATAAACTTTTGGAAGTTTTTCAAATTCAGATACAAAATCAAACCCTTTATCAATCAGCTCAATAATCCTGAAAGTTACATATATAGCATCATCAATTCCAAAATATCTGTCATTAAAAAATATATGTCCACTTACTTCCGCCGCCAAATCACATTTTTCTTTTTGAAGAAGTGTTTTTAAATTACTGTGACCTGTTTTATACATTATAGCACGTCCGAATTTATTAATCTCATCATACATAACCTGAGATGCCTTAACCTCGCTTATAACACAAGGATTTTTCATATTTTTTGCAAAAAAGTAAGCTAAAATATCGCCTTTATAATTATACTTTTGGTCTAAAAATGCAATTCTATCTGCATCACCATCATATGCAAATGCATATTTTTTACCTTTTTTAAGCTCTTCTTTTACCCATTTTAAATTCTCTTCTTCTGTTGGGTCAGGATGATGGTTTGGAAAAGTTCCATCTGGTTCTTCAAATAAAATTTCATAATTTTTAATACCGATTTTTTCTAAAATATCCCTAAGCACCACACCGGCAACACCATTCCCACAATCAAACACTGCGTTTAAATTAAGACCTTTTAAATGTGAAAACTGATTTGAAATAAAATCAATATAATCATTTTTTAAATCATATTTTATTACTTCCTCATTATTTTCAATTGTTATATTGCTTTTTATTATTTCATCTCCAAGATTATATATATCTTTTCCATAAAAAGGTTTTTTATCAATTGTAATTTTAAATCCGTTATATTCAGGAGGATTATGAGAACCGGTAATTTGTATACTTCCCCCTATTTCCACTCTGCCAGTATCTTTTAAACACAAAGGTCTGAAATTTGCAAAATAGTTCACACCGGTTGGGAGCATACCACCGCTTATCACTTTTTTACCTGATTTATTAAGCCCGCTTACAAGCCAGTTATGAAGTATAGGTGAATGGCTTCTTGCATCATAGCTTACAAACACATATTCACCGCTAATTTTTTTACCAAGAAAATATCCTATTTTTTTTACAATATCCTCATTTAAGTCTTTTTCAAAAATTCCTCTTATATCATACTCTCTAAAAATATGTTTCATCCTCTCTCCTTTTTATATTTAAGCCACCATAAAAGTGCCATTTTAGCTCCTGGCGTTAAAACTATATTTTCATCAAAAATGAATTCTTCAACTTTTTCTGATTTAAGCTCAATTACTTCAATGTCTTCATCTTCAAGCCCTCCGCCTTCGTTTACTTTATCTTTCTGGGTAACTTCAACATAAAATATCTCCTGTCTTGCAGCATTTGTTCCAACACTTGCCCAAGTGGAAGTAATTTTACTAAGTCTGCTACTATCAACATCATATCCACACTCTTCTAAAACCTCTTCCCTTGCTATTTCTATATTACATTTGTCTTTATCACAAAGACCTGCGCAAAGCTCATATGTAAATCCGTCACTATTTTTAAGATATACCGGCAGTCTAAACTGTTTAACTAATATTATAGAATCTAAATCTTTATCATAAATAAGAATAGATACACTATCCATTGAGGAGCATACTTCCCATCTTTTTTGCTGGTTTTTATATCTGTAAAAAACTTCTTTTAATTCTAAAAATTTACCTTTACACAATGTGTTTATTTTTTTAATATCAATCATCAAAAAGCCCTTTTTCTTCTCTTTTTCTAAGTTTTGGCATAAAATCAATAAGTGCGGCAAAATTAAATTTTTCTTTTAGATATTGTGTATGTTTTTCATCGACTATTACAGTATTTGCATGTTTTGTATATTTGATTATATAATTCAGCTCATCAATTAAAAATTCATCATTTTTAAGTCCGCTGATTAAAACTTTTTCACTTTTACCATACTCAACTTCTTCGAAACTCGTATTAATAAAAACAGGTTTAAATCTCTCAATTTCAAACTCAAGTGTATATTTTAAATTATTACTTTCAAAAAAATTAAGAGCTTTTGAAAAATTTTCTTTATATACAAAAGGAAGAGTTATTTCAGTTTTTTTATATTCGGATTTAAAAAGTGTCTTCATAATTAACATAATATTTTTACTCTTAATTTCTTCTTTATTAACAAAGAGTTCTTTAATTAAGCTGTTTGAAGTTACTATATATTTATCATTTAAATTAAGCGCTTTTAGCATATCATCAAATTCATTTTCTATAACAACGACATTTTTTTCAAGATTCATAACTTTAATAATTGAAGAAGTTATTTTATCGGTAATATAAATTTTTGTTTTTAGATTTTCATATTTAAATATTTGTAAAATAGCTTTTTTAAAATCATCTACAACAATCCATGCAATCTCATTATCTAATATCTCAACATTTTCAGTTGTAATTATTGCATAAGCACCTTTTTTAACAGCCTCTTTTATATCTTCTTTATTAATAGCAAAAAAACATGTGCCTCTATTTACCTCATCTACATTATGTGTAAAAAAGACCACTTCACTGATATAGGGGCGATTTATTAACTCACCCCCCGTTAAATTGACAAGTGTTTCAATTTTCATAAATTTCCTATTTAATTGGAGTACCTGTTTTTTTCTTTTTTTCTGGTCTTATAAGACTTAATCCACTTTCATCTTTTGCAGCAAGAAGCATCCCCTCACTCATCATTCCCATAAGTTTCGCAGGTTTTAAATTACTTACCACACATACCTGTGTTCCGACAAGTTCTTCTGGTTTATAATATTCTTTTATTCCTGCAATAATCTGGCGGGGTTTCTCTTCTCCTAAATCAACCTGAAGTCTTAAAAGTTTTTTTGATTTTTTAACCTCCTCTGCTTCTACAACTTCTCCTACTTTTAATTCAACTTTAAAAAATTCATCTATTGTTATAATATTTTCAGGTTCTTTTTTAACTTCTTCTTTTTTCATCAAAGGCTTTTCTATTTTAGGAAATAGCGGTGGTATTTTTTTAATTACAAAATCATCAAGTAATTTACCTTCATTTATAGCTTTAAAACTCTTAGTATTTATTTCAAATCCAAGCGCATCAGAAATTTTACTTGTTGTTTTTGGCATTACAGCATGAAGATAAACAGCAACCATAGCAAGTAGATTTGCAATAAGACCGATTAGTGCCATAGCCTTATCTTCTTCATTATTTTTCATAAGCTCCCAAGGTTTATAAGTATCAATTGCTTTATTTCCAATTGAGAGAATTTTCCAAAGTTCTTCAAGAAATTTATGAGTTTGCATTTTCCAAAGATATTTTTCTTCAATATTTTTTATAATTTCCCTTGCTTCATTAAGCTCATTAGAATAATATTTTTCAATATCCTTACTACTTACTTTTCCGTCAAAATATTTATATGCCATTCCTATAATTCTATTCAGAAGATTCCCAAGATCATTTCCAAGGTCATTGTTTATTCTATCAATCAATGCTTTCTCACTAAAATCCCCATCTGCCCCAAAAGGTACCTCTCGTAACATAAAATATCTAAAATTTTCAATCCCGTAAGCATCGGCAACTTCTTTTGGATTAATTACATTTCCTTTTGATTTACTCATCTTTTCACCGTCTCTGGTCCACCATCCGTGAGCTGCTATTTTTTTAGGCAATTCATAACCTATACTCATTAAAAACGCAGGCCAATAAACCGCATGGAATTTAAGAATATCTTTACCTACTATATGAAGTTTTGCAGGCCAATATTTTTTTATCATACTCTCATCTTCACTTCCGTATCCAAGAGCTGTAAGATAATTAAACAAAGCATCAAGCCATACATAAATAACATGTTTTGGATCATTTATTTCTTTTGGAAGTTTTATCCCCCATTCAAAAGAAGTTCTTGTAATTGATAAATCTTTTAGTCCTTCTTCTACAAATCTTATTACCTCATTTGCTCTTGACTCAGGTAAAATAGGCTTTTCTTCTTTAAGCCATTTTAAAATCTGATCCTGATATTTTGAAAGTTTAAAGAAATATGATTCTTCTTTAATAATTCTTGTAGGTTTTCCACAATCCGGACACAATTCATCATTTACAAGCTGGCTTGGAGCCACAAAACTCTCACAGCTTACACAATAATGCCCTTCATAATAATCTTTATAAATATCACCTTTTTTATACATTTCAAGAAAAGCTTTTTGCACGCCTTTAATATGTTCAGGATCGGTAGTTCTTATGAATTTATCATAACTTATCTCAAATTCATCCCATAATGCTTTAAATTTTGCACTTATCTCATCTGCATACTCTTTTGGTGTTTTTCCTCTTTTTCTTGCAGCTTCTTCAATTTTTTGACCGTGTTCGTCGGTTCCGGTAAGGAAAAAAGTATCAATTCCTTTAAGTCTGCTGTATCTTGCAATAGTATCAGCAATAATTGTAGTATAAGCATGACCTATATGAGGAACATCGTTTACATAATAAATTGGCGTAGTTAAATAATATGTCTTACAATCACTCATTTTTTCCCCTTATAAGTTTCTAAAACTTTATTGATTTCATATTCGCTTCCAAAAAAACACGGAGTTGTATCGTGATAATGTTCAGCTTTAAGGCTTAATAAATCATTATACCCGTCAATTGCAAATCCTCCGGCTTGTTTGTAAACATATGCAAAAGGAAATACTTCAAAAAGTTTTCTAAGTTTTCCTTTTGGTTTATCCTCAGTTCCCGGATATGCAAAAAGTCCACCTTCTTTTAACAGTATTTGATGTAAATCAGGCACCATTCCACCCGAATATCTGAGTCTATAACCTTCTTTAAACAGATTATCAATCATTTCTTTGTGATATGGATACCAGTGTTTTTGAGTACCTCCGGGTCCTAAAATTTTACCTTTGTTTTGAAGTTTTAATTCTTTTATAAATTCAAATTCTTTTGTTTTTTCATTAAGTCTGAAAAGTTCCACAACATCTCTTGCAACAACCATCTCCACTCTTGGTCCGTATACTACATATACAGCAGCTTTTATGTTTTCTCCATCGTATCCATTTTCATAAATTCCAAAAATACTTCCCACGCTTAAATCCACATCAATCAAACTGCTACCATCAAGTGGATCATATGCTACTAAATATTTACCATTTTCTTTTGTAACTGGACTTTCTTTTTCTTCACTCATTATTTCTTTAACATTTGTAGAATTTAACATATGTTTTTCAACTATCGCATCACTTATCACATCAAGTTTTACCTGTATATCACCACTTGAATTTTGAGTTTCAACTTTTCCAGTATCTTGTGTTTTTATTGCTTCACTTATTTCTATTGCCGCTTTTTTTATATTTTCTATTATTTCAGTCATAATTTCTCCTTTTATACTATATATCAGCCGCGTTTTTCAAAACCCATTCAATTATTTCATCAATATTATTTAAATCCAGTACTTCAATATGTGAAGGAATTTTACTTTTATCTACACTCTCATCAACAGCTACCGCTTTTACATACCTGAAATAACTTTCATCAATTTCACCCCTAAAAACTCCTATTCTTGGAAGTGGGAGATATTTAAGACCCTCAACAAGCAAAATATCAAAATCATTTACCATATTAACAATTTCATCAAGTGATTTTTGTCTGTGTGAAAAATATGTGGTACGAGTGGGAGAAGTTACTACAACCTCGGCACCGGTTTGAAAAAATTTATAACTGTCTTTTCCTGGTGTGTCAAATTGCGCCTTATCACCTGGGTCGTTTTTTATAATTGCAAGTTTGTAAGAGCTTATAAGTCTTTTTGCAATTTTTTCAATTAGAGTAGTTTTCCCGGCATTGCTCGGACCGGTAAATGCAACGGCTTTTCTCAATTTTGACCTTTTTTTATGAAATTTTATCAACTTTTTACAAATTTTTCTAAAACCTCATCCAAATCTTCAATTTTACAAATTTCAGCTATCAAAACCTTACCACTAAACTCATCATCTTTAATTTCCCAAAACATATAAAAATCCTCATTTTTAGCTTTTATATTTCTATATAGTTTACCGTATTTTGAGTCTTTTAAAGGATTTTGTTCAAGTAAAAAATGATTAGGACTTAAAACTATTCTTTTTAGAATCGCTCCATTTTTAGTTTCAACTTCTTGAAAAAAAATAGGTTTTGAATATAATATTTTCATATTATTCCTTTTTATTTTTATTTTAACACATTCTTACGATATAATATTCAAAAAGAGAGGTATTGTGGATATTTCTTTATTATATTCATTGATTGTCACTATTGCTCTTGGTTTTTTGATAGGAATTGAACGTAATATATCTTTTAATTCGGAAAATACAAAAAGCTTTGCTGGCAGCAGAACCTTTGCTCTTATTTCTTTAAGCGGTTTTTTAAGTGTTTATCTCTCAAAATATTTTAATTTTTTAATTTATATTTCTTTTATCAGTGTATCACTGCTTATTGTATCTGCCTATATAGTAAAAATAATTAAATTTAAAAAAATAGGCTCAACTACACATTTTGCGGCAATTATAGCATTTTTGATAGGAGTATTAGTATTTTATAACAAAAACCTTGCTGTTATAGTTACCATAATTACAGTATTTTTATTAAACATTAAAACCACAATAAAATATCTCGAAAGCAGATTATCACACAAAGATATAAATTCAGCTCTTTTACTTTTGATAATGACTTTTATAGTACTGCCAATGCTTCCGGATAAAATGATTTATTATTTCAATCCATACAAAACATGGCTAATGGCTGTTATTATCGCATCACTTTCATTTTTAGGTTACATCTCAATAAAACTAGTAGGACACAAATATGGAATCCTTATTACAGGAGCAGCAGGAGGATTTGTAAGTTCCACCGCAGTTACACTGACGCTTAGTAAAATGTATGCTCTTACAAAGGAAAATTTTTCTTTATTTACATACGCTTCTGCAATAGCAATTGCCAATACTATAATGTTTGCAAGGGTTTTAGTCGAAACACTTTTAATAAATCCAAAAATCACATTAACAGTTGCAATTCCTTATATATTAACTTCAATTACAGGAATATATTACAGCTATAAACTATATAAAAAGACATCTGCAAAAACAATAGAGAATATAATAAAGCTTGAAAAAAACCCGCTTGAGCTTGATGAGGCAATTAAATTCGCCGTAATTTTCGGTATTATTTATTCATTGACATATTTTATTTCAAACAGATACGGGAATATCGGTGTATACGTTATTTCAGTATTTTCCGGTCTTACCGATGTAGACGCCATTACACTTTCCCTTTCATCACTTTCATACGAAAAAATAACAATTATAACGGCATCAATAGGTATTATGCTTGCATCGCTTATGAATTCCCTTTTTAAATTATCAATTGTATGGATTTTCGGTACAAAAGAACTTGCAAAAGAAATAACTAAATTTTTCTTGATTATCTTGTCTGTTTTTATAATATCGGGCATTATATCCATTTTTATATTTCATCGGCTCCTATAATAGAGCCAACTCCATATTTAAATCTTATTTTGTTTATTGCTTGATTTAAATTTTTCAGTTTATAATCTGTTTCATAATCAAACAGGTTACTCACCTCTTTAAATTTAGCAAGGCTCAGAGCTATTGAAATAACTGATTCTTCTTCACTGTCGGCTTTTATAAAAAGCTCTCTCATAATTTCTTTTAATAAAAGTTCGTTAAAAATTCTAAAAACTCTCTTATGTGCTTTTGATTTTTTACCGGATTTGTATCTGATTTTAAGATAATAAAAGGTCGGATTCACTTTTTTTTTAGCAATCAAAAAAGATAGATACCTGCATAGTATATAAACCCTTCTTATCAACTCTTCCCTGCTATAAACCGGATCAAATCTTCTTGAAATTCCTATACTTTTTCTCCCTTCCCTCTCTTTTACCTCTTCGTTATCCTCACCGGCTATTCTTTTATAAAGGATAATTCCCGGTTTTCCCCATGAATACAGATAATCCCTGTTTTGCAAGACATCTTTTAAAGTAAGTATCCCTCTTTGTTTGAGTTTTTTTTCTATCCTTTTTCCAATACCGGGAAATTTTTCCACAGGAATATCTTTTATAAATCCATATATGTCATCAACCTTATAAACACCCTCCGGTTTTGCAAAGGAAGTGGCAAGTTTTGCTATCCATTTAGCACGGCTTATCCCTATGGAAATAGGTAAATCAAATCTCTCTTTTATTTCCCTTTTTAAATTATAAGCAAAATCCAAAACATCCCCCTCTTCCACCCATCCTCTTACATCTCCGAAAAATTCGTCTATACTGTACTGCTCTATTTGAGGAATATGTTTTTTTAAAAAAAGTTTAAGTTTATACGAAAGCGTATGATACATCCTGTAATCAGGAAGTAATACGATTAAATCGGGATATATTTCAAGTGCTTCTTTCAAAGTGGTTCCCGTTTTAATACCAAGTGCCCTTGCCTCATAACTGGATGTTACCACAATGCCCCTGATTTTACCGTTTTCTAAAAAATAGCTTTTATCATATTTTTCCTTAGAAACAATAATATCCCCGGTAAAGGCACCTTCATTTAGATTTAAAACCTCATGCTTTTGATTTTGAAAAATTTCTTTGTCATTTCTTTTTACTACCACCACAGGTTTATTTAAAAGAGATTTGTCATATATTCTGTGGGCTGAAACAAAAAACGAATCCAAATCCATATGAAGTATCATAATTTCCCCTTTTTATCAGTTTTAATTTTTAATTACTAAAAACCGGAATTCAAAACTAAACACTTAATACTTATAACTTCCTCTTTCCTGATCCACCCATCCACCCATCCACTCATCTTCTCATCTTCCCATCCACCTCTATTCTTGACAAATATTAACAAACAGATATAATTCAATTCATAAAATTAACATTTTGTTAAGGAAATAAAATGGAATTTGAAAAAATAATAGAAAAAATAAAGGATATTCTTTCAAATGAAATAGGAGAAAGAAAAGTACTTAATAAAGATGTGGCAAAAGCCCTTGGAATTACACCGGAAAACCTTTCAATCCTTAAAAAAAGAAACAAAATTCCTTATGAAGAGATAGCATATTTTTGTGCCAAAAGAAAAATCTCCATAAACTGGCTTTTATTTGATCAGCTAAGCGATGAAATAATTAAAGAAACAGAAAAATTTGCCACTATTAGATATTTCAAAGATATAAATGCAAGTGCTGGCGGAGGCGCTTTAAATTTTGAAGAAAATTATGAGATAGTTTATATTGACAAAAAAATAATTAATAAAAATTTAGATGCTATAAATGTAATAGGTGATTCAATGGAGCCTACCATTAAAGACGGAAGTATAATATTCATAGACAGAAATTATAAAAATATAAGCAACGGAGGAATATTTGTTATAAGCACACCTGCCGGGGTTTTTGTAAAAAGAGTAAGAATAAAAAGCAACGGTGAAATTGAGCTTATTTCAGACAATAAAGCATATCCACCTGAAAACCTCAAAATAGATGAGGTAGAAATTGTAGGAAAAGTTGTTAAAATATTATCTTAAATTTTAAATACAGAAATGTTTTCAAGAAGTTCCTCAGCTAAAGAAGCAATTTTTTCAACTTTAGCTTTATTAGTCATAATTGAATGTTCTGTTTCTTTTGAAGAATTATTGATTTTTTCTATATCACTTATATATCCTTGAATTTCTTTAACGGTTTTTTCAAGATTATGAACATTTAAATCCACTTTATTTACCAATGAATCCATATCCGTTGTAACTTCTTGTATACTCTGTTTGATTATATTTGTATCATTTACTATTTCATTTACAGTTTTCACATTTTTTTGCATTTCATTTGAAGAAAGGGTTATAGAATCTACGATTAAATTAATTGTATTATTTATTTCTTCCAAACTTTTTTGTGTTTTTTCAGCTAATTTTCTAACTTCATCTGCTACCACTGCAAATCCTCTTCCATGTTCTCCTGCTCTTGCCGCTTCTATTGCCGCATTTAATGCAAGTAGATTTGTCTGCTCGGCAATTTCTTTTATAACATTCAAAATATTCTTTGCTTCTTTTGCATTTTCTGAAAGTGTATTTAGTTGATTTGCAAGATTATATTCATTTTCTGAATTAATTTCTATTTTATTGATAGTTTCAGTAATAATATCCACACTATTGTTAAGATTATGGTTTGCACTAATTATACTATTTTTTACAGAATTTGATTCATAGACACTTTCAAATAATTCATCTTTTATTTTATCTGATTTTTTAGTTGCAAGTTCTATAATATCTCTTTCATTTTTAGTATTTTCAATAATTTTTTCAAAATCTTTTTTCAAACTTTCACTTGCATGTCTATTCTCAACAGAAGAATGATACACTTTGAGCATAAAATCATGAAGCACACTTATAAAATCTTTTAAAGATTGTCTGATAGTAGTAAATTCGTCTTTATCATCATAAATCTTTATTTCTATATTAAGATTTTTATCCTCTGCAATATTGGAAATAAGATTTTTAAGGGAATTAACCTGCATAGAAATTTTGTTTGCAGCAAGATATCCCAAAATATTCATTAAAATCAAAACAAAAATACTAAAAGCCAGCTTGAAATAATAAAGATTTTGAATCTTATTAGCATCTTCTATAATAATCTTAGCTATTTTATCATCAATTTTTTTGTATAAATTAATTTTTTGTGAGATTACTTCGAAGCAATAATTAGATGTTAAATTAAACTTACCTGTTCTTTTTGCTTTAATAGCAGATTTTCTTATTTTATTTACTTCTTCAAAAACAGGATTATTTAATATTTTAAAATAGTATTTTTTCATTCTGTCATTTGCAAAATTCAAAAACATATTAATATAAGATTTTTCTGCGGATATAAGAGTTATAAATTTAAAATAATCACCTGTATCAAATCTTTTTTTAGCAAAAACTGATGTAAGAATAGCTCTTTCTAAACCTACTTTTTCCTTTGCTCTTAAAAAACTTACATATGCTACCAAATCCATGGAAATTTTTTGATTTGGAGAAAATTTTGCACTATCAGCAATAATATTCAAAATCAAATTATTCATTTTGCTATACCACTTTATAACTTTTGAAAGTTTTACATTCAAACTTATAACTTCATTTCTTATTGTAGAAAGTTCTTTAAAATATTTTTTTAATAAAATTATTTTCTTTCTTGTTTCTTTTGGAAGATTGTTTATACCAATATGATTAATTAATTTGATAAATTTTTCAATATCTTTGTTTGTCAAAGTTCTTTGTTTAATAAGAATTTTAGAAAATTTTGTCCCTTTACTTCCAATAAATCCAGCACTAAGTCCTCTTTCTTTTTGTGTTTCGTGAATTAATAAAGAAAGAGACCTCGAAATTTCAATCATAGTTTCAAGCTGTTTTTTTACCACATATTCTTTATATGCACTTATACCATCAGTAATAGTATAAAAAAGTATGGCAACACTTGCAAAAACTATTATAATAAAAAAAGTTGCTTTGATAGAGAGCAGTTGTAACCATTTCATATTGATCCTTCGGTTTTTTTTAAAATTATACAATAAAAAAATTTTATCAGATGGAACTAATTATTAACACAAAATAAAAATTCAATAAAAAAAATTATTATTTAAAATATTTTTTCTCTATTGCATCAGGAGGCAAAGGTTTTGAATAGTAGTATCCTTGGATATAATCAACTCCTCTTTGAATTACAAATTCTTTTTGTATTTCATTTTCAACGCCTTCGGCAATCAGTTTAAGATTTAAAATTTTACCTATATTTATAACTATTTCCGTAAGTTTTACATCATTTTCATTATCAGGAATACCATCAATAAAACTTTTATCTATTTTTAATTTGCTAAGGGGCAGGTCTTTCAGTTTTGTAAGGTTTGAATATCCAGTCCCAAAATCATCAAGAGAAATACTTACGCCTAAATTATGTATTTCATTTAATATTTCTTTAACTTTATCATTACTTTCAGTAACACTCTCTTCAGTTATTTCAATACCGAAATATTCAACATTTACTCCTCTTATTTTTTTCTTAAATATATTCATATAATCTTTACTCTCAAGGGTCTTCATAGTAACATTACAAGATATTACACCAGGATTATAACCTTTATTTAGCCACTTGTTAATTTGTTTAATGACTTTATTCATTATAATAATATCAAGATCCCTAATATATCCCTCATTAATAGCTATTGGCAAAAATTTTCCAGGAGGAATAAGACCCTTTTGCGGATGATTCCATCTTATCAAAGCTTCCATTCCGGCTAATTTTCCATCTTTATCTATTTGAGGCTGATAATAAATCTGAAACTGTCGATATTTTCTTTTCCTAATAACATTTGCAAGATCATTTTTTATTTCAAGATATTCAATTATTTTTTTATCAAGTTTTTTATCATACAATCCTATTCTTATATGTTTATTCTTTACTTCCATAGCGCTGTATGAAGCTTTTTGCATAAGATCAAAAAACTCATTACCATCATCTTTATTAAAAGAGATTCCAATTCTTACAGACGGGACATATTCTTTTCCATTACTAAGCGCTAATGTGGTATTAAGTTTTTCATAAAGTCTTCTTGCTACTTTATTTACATCAGATTTGTCTTTATACGGTAACAATATTACAAATTCATCAACTTTCCCTTTTCCAATTAAATCAGTTGATTTAAGTGATTTTTTAAGTTTTTGAGCAAAAATTTTTATAATTTCATTCCCTATTTTTCTGCCATAAAGTTCATTTATTTCTCTAAAAGAATTTATATCTACTACCATTACCGCTAAATTGTCATTTTTTATTTCATTAAATTTTTGAATCAAACATTTATCTTTTAACATTCCTGTAATTTCGTCTTCACATACTTTTCTTTTCTGTTCTAATTCAAGATTAAATATTTTTTTATTATAAATCTCAAAACTTTTTATAATTTTTTTTGTTACAAAATAAAGGGCCAAACTCATTATAATAATAGAAATAATAAAAGCAACTAAAAATTTTATAAAAAGTGATTTTAAGATTATTTTTTTATTTTCTTCTATTTTATTAAGTGATGCTTTTAAATCTCTTAAATAAACTCCACTACCAATTGTTAGATTCAAATCTTTATCATATACTATATAAGAAGTTTTTTTGATTGGTTTTTTACCAAAAGGATTAAAAGCTTCATAAGTAACATAAGTTCCATTTGGATGTTTCAATGCCGCTTTAATTAATTTTTGAAGAACATAAACACCATTTCTTTTCAAATACCATCTGTTTTTACCTATTTTACTTTTATCTATATGATAATAACAAACGCCTTTTATATCATGAACAAAAACATAACCTTTTTTACCCCATCTGAAAGAATCAAACAATGTTGGAATAATATTTTTAGTTTTATTTTTAATTAAATTTAAGTCTTCCAATACATAATAATAAGTTCCGTTTTTATATGTAAAAGTATAAATATATTTATTAGGATTAATTTTTAAAGGTTTTGTTGAAGTTTTTATTATTATATCTTTAAATTTTGCATTTTTACCGGTTATAAGTACTTTTAAAATATCATTTAATTTTTCTTTTTCATTTTTTATTTCAAATTTATATATATTTTTAAGTACATTTTCCGCTGTTATAACTCTTTGTTTAGTAATATTTTTTAAATGTTGAAAAAATTCCTGCTTGACACTTCTCTTTTCTTTTTCAAAATATTGATGAAATACAGCATATACTAAAAAACCGGTAAATAAAAAAGAAAAAATCATTACCATAATAGGATATAAAATTAAAAATTTTTTAATATCAAATTCCCTCATAGATAAAGAAGATATTTTTTCTTTATTATTCATTTCTATCCTATTCTATCCTATTTTTTTTGCTTATTTTATAATTTTTTATTTTAAAAATCCACTCGCTTTTTGAATTATAGGTATAAATTCTTCTTTTTTATAAATCTTACCACCCATACTGCCTAAATGTTCACTTGGCACCTGGCAGTCAATATATTCAATTCCATTTTGATATAAAATATCGCAAAAATAAATTAAAGCAAGTTTTGAAGCATCAGGTTTTAAATAAAACATACTCTCACCACTAAAATATTTATTAATCGCCACACCATAAAATCCACCTACAAGTTCACCTTCATAATAACTCTCAACTGAAATAACAAAACCTAATTCATATAATTTCGTATATGCATCAATAAAACTTTTATTAATCCATGTACCATCTTCATGTTTTCTTTTCACTTTAGAACAGTGTCTGATAACTTTTTCAAAATTGGTATTTATTTTAAAATCCCATTTTTCACTTCTTAATTTTTGTCTGAGTCTTTTTGTAGTTTTGACTTCATCCGTTTTTAAAAGCATTCTTTCATTAAGTACAAACCAGTGAAAAAGTCCTTCATCATCCTGATACCATGGGAAAAAGCCTCTTGAATAACCTTCAAGAAGTCTTTTAGGATGCAAATCGTAACTAGCACCAATAAAACCGTCTTCAAAATCTTCATAAGGAGAAGGAAAAGAAAAATCATCTAAAAGATATAAAATGGGTTTATCACTTATTTTTATCATTTTTTCTCTTTAATGTAAATTTATTTTTAATGTAATCGATTTTAACTTCTCCTCCGCTTTTAAGTTCGCCAAACAATATTTCATCGCTTAAAGGTTCTACAATATTTTCTTCTATAACCCTTGCAAGAGGTCTTGCTCCAAGTGACGGAGTATAACCTTTTTTTGCAAGTGCTTCTTTTGCTCTTTTAGTAAGCGTTATTTTTACTTTTTTGTTATTAAGTCTCTCTTGCAATTCATCTATAAATTTATCTACCACCATCATTACAGATTCTTTACTTAAAGGTTTAAATCTTACAATTGCATCAAGTCTGTTTAAAAATTCAGGTGCAAAAAATCTATGAATTGCTTCTTCTTTAAATTCGCTAAATTCTTGCATAAATCCAAGATTTTGTCCTTCACCTACTCCAAGATTACTTGTCATTATTAAAACTACATTTCTAAAATCAGCTTTTCTTCCGTCATTATCTGTTAATGTTGCATTATCCATTACCTGCAAAAGAATTTGCACAATATCAGGATGTGCTTTTTCAATTTCATCAAGCAATAATACAGTATGAGGCTGTTTTCTTATAGCTTCTGTTAACAAGCCTCCTTTTTCGTATCCCACATATCCAGGAGGTGAGCCTATAAGTTTTGCAACTGAATGTTTTTCCTGATATTCACTCATATCAAATCTTAAAAAGTTTATACCTAAAATATTTGCAAGCTGTTTTGCAATTTCTGTTTTACCTACACCTGTTGGACCTACAAATAAAAAGCTTCCAATCGGTTTATCTTCTCTTGTAAGTCCAGCTTTTTTTCTTTTTATAACTTTTACAAGCTCTTTTATCGCCTTTTCCTGTCCAAAAACTTTTGCTTTTAAATTTTCTTCTAAATATTTAAGTTTTTCAACTTCATTTTGTGAAGCACTTTCTTTTGGAATATTTGCAATATTTGCAACAATACTTTCAATATCACTTTTTGTAATAAGTTTTTTACCTCTTATTTTAAATTTTGCCCCAGCTTCATCAATCAAATCAATAGCACTGTCAGGCAAAAATTTTTCTCTTAAATATTTTTTAGCCAAAATTGCTGCTGATTTAAGAGCTTCTTTTGAATACCTCACACCATGAAACTCTTCATATTTAGGCTTTAACCCTTCAAGTATTTTTATAGTATCATCAATACTTGGCTCTTTTATGTCTATTTTTTGAAATCTTCTATTAAGTGCTTTATCTTTTTCAAAATAATTCTTATATTCTTCATATGTAGTTGCACCGATACATCTAATTTCACCTTTTGCAAGAGCAGGTTTTAGCAGATTTGCCACATCCATTTTAGAATCACCTGCTGCCCCAGCTCCCACAATCATATGAATTTCATCTATAAATAAAATTGGCTCTTTTTCTTTTTTAAGCTCATCAAGTATTTTTTTAAGTCTTTTTTCAAATTCACCTCTGTATTTGGTCCCGGCAATCAAACTTCCCATATCAAGTGCATATATTTTTTTATCTTTAAGCACATCAGGAACTTCTTTATTAGCTATTTTTTTTGCAAGACCTTCAACAACAGCAGTCTTACCGACACCCGGTTCGCCTACTAATACAGGATTGTTTTTTTTACGTCTTGCCAAAATTTGAATAACTCTGTCAATCTCTTTTTCTCTTCCGATAACATCATCAAATTTTTTAGCGCTACTTACAAGTTCAGTTGTAAATTTACTAAGTGCAGATTCTTTATCCTCTTTTAAATTTTCAATCTCTTTTTCCAAATCTTTAATTTCAGTTACATATTCAACTATTTCAACTTTTTCAATACCAAATTCTTTAAAAAGCTGAGAAGTATAACTCGTCTCATCTTCAAGGAGTGCCACAAAAAAGTCTATTTCATCTGCCACAGGTTTTCTTATTCCTTGAAGATGGTTTATCATTCTCTCAGTTGCTTTATGAAATGCAAGGGTTTCAGTCGGATTTACTTCCACAGGGACTTTTTCAAGATATCTATCAAGATAATAATCAAGCCCCCTTCTTACATAATCCACATCAACACCTACATCTTCAAGAATTTCTCTTATATTTTTATTTTTTAATAAAATATAAAAAGCATGGTCAAGTGTAATATATTCATGCTTTCTTCTTTTTGCCTCATTTATTATATCAGCTAAAATTTTTCTTAAATTTTCTGTTATATTCATCTATACCTCCTCGATTCTCGCCCTAAGCGGAAAGCCAGCAGAGCGTGCAAGGGTATGTGTTTTTTCTACTTTCATCTGTGCTATCTCGTATGGATATACCCCTACAACTGCACTGCCTTGCCTGTCCACTTTGAGCGTTATATTTATAGCCTCATCTTCACTTTTATGAAATACTGTTTTTAAAATTTCAATTACAAAATCAAAAGTGGTGTAATCATCATTTAAAAGCACCACTTTATAAAGTTTTGGAGTAATGACCTCAACATTATTTTCAACTATTACCTTAGTCGGCATTACTCTCTCCTATCATTTTCCACATCTCTTCTTCGGGAAGAATTGTAACGCCAAGTTTTTTGGCTTTTTCAAGTTTACTTCCAGGATCTTCCCCCACGATCAAATAATCAGTTTTTTTAGAAACTGAATTTGTAACATGGGCCCCAAGACTTTCAAGAAGTTCTTTAATCTCCTCTCTCGGTTTTTTCATAGTACCTGTAAGTACTACTGTTTTACCAGCAAAAGGAGAGTTTTTAACCTCTTTTTTCTCAGGGTTTTTAGGCTCAATAAGTTCTATTAATTTTTCTATTTTATCTTTATTTACTTTAATATATTCAGCAATTGATTTAACCATTTCAGGTCCAAAACCTTCTATTTTATAAAATTCTTCCGGTTTATGTTTGTAAAATTCAACACCGAATGTTTCGCATATTTTTTTACTTGCAACTTCACCAATATGCTCAATTCCAAGAGCATTTACAAATCTCCAACACTCAATACCTTTTGTTTTTTTGATAGCATTAATTAAATTTTCAGCTTTTTTTCTTGCAAATCCTGGCAGTCTTTCAAGGTCTTCCACTTTTAATTTAAATAAATCAGTAACATCTTTTACCAAACCTTTTTCATATAAAAGTTTTGCAACACTTTCACCAAGGCCTTCAATATCAAGACAGTTCTTGCTTGCAAAATAAATAATTGTATTTACTACTCTTGCAGGACATGCAAGGTTTTGGCATTTGATTATTGCACCTTCATCAAGCACTTCTGCTCCACACACAGGACAGTGTGTCGGTCTTGGTATAGGTTTTTCATTGCCAGTTCTTTTATGATATAAAACTTTTGTAATTTTTGGTATCACATCGCCACTTCTTATAACTATTACATGATCGCCTATTCTTAAATCAAGCCTTTCAATTTCATCAAAATTATGAAGTGTTGCCCTCTCAACTATAACTCCGCCTATCTCAACAGGTTCAAGTACCGCTACTGGTGTAAGCACTCCTGTTCTTCCAACTTGCACCACAACATCTTTTACTATTGTTTCTTTTTCAATAGCTGGAAACTTAAATGCTACCATCCATCTTGGATATTTGGTTGTATATCCAAGTTTTTCAAGTAAATTAAGTTTATTTACTTTCACTACCATTCCATCAAGCATAACAGGGATGTCATCTCTTATTTGTACAAATTCCTCATATTTTTTATAAATACAATCTAAATCTTTGCTTTCACATTCACCTCTTTTTGG
>JALTBU010000185.1 GCA_027008345.1 Nautiliaceae bacterium
TCTTCGTTTAATTTATCAAAATCACTTTTTTTAATAACAACTTCACCTCTTATTTCTATTAAATTTTTATATTCTATTTCAAGAGGAATTGATTTTATTGTTTTTGCATTTAAGGTTACATCTTCTCCTATTTCTCCATCACCTCTTGTTTCAGCTCTTATAAGTTTTCCGTCTTTATATACAAGATTTAAACTAGCCCCGTCAAATTTTGGCTCTATATAATAAGTATAATTATTATTTCCTATGAGTCTGCCGACCCTGTCTGCCCATTCTTTAAACTCATCTTTACTAAAAACATCTTCCATAGACCACATTTTTGTTATGTGTCTGGCTTTTTTAAATTCATCTAAAACAACATCCCCTACCCTTTGTGTAGGTGAACTTGGATCTATTTCATCAGGATGTGCTTTTTCATATTTTTCAACTTCTTTATATAATTTATCATACTCTTCATCTGTCACAAGCGGATTGTCAAGTACATAATAATAATATGCCCATTTTTTTAATGTTTCAACGGCTTTTTTATATTCTTCATGATTTTTTATCATATCATCTCCGTTTTTTTTCTTATTGTAGCATATTGTGGCCGGCGTAGTATTTAGATTATATCAAAAATTTATAAAAAAATCAAGAAACTTTAGTCTTTTTGACTTAAAGTATTATAACAGTACTTAACCAAATTTTTATAAAATTTACTTGAAAATTCGGTATGTTCTTTTACTTTAAAAAGCACAAGTTCGCTCTCTTTATATACTAATAAAGGATTGTTCTTTTTTCCAAAAAGAGTATTTATGCCGGCTAAGTCTTTTGCAACATATTTTCTTAATACTTTTTTTCTGTCATTATAATCAAATTCTATTAAAGAACCTTCAATTACCCATATAAAATCATATTCTTCTATAAGCTTTTTAGGAGAAAATTTCTCTTTTTTAATATATACACATAATTTATTAACTTCATAATTTGTCATATTTTCAAAAATTTCAATTTCACCATAATCCTTTTTAAAAAGGGATAATAAAAATTCTATCTCTTCTTCGTTATATTTCACAAACAGATTCATTCCACACCTTTTATGATTTCTTTTATTTTTTCTATATTTTTATCCGAATGGTTTTTAAAAAAATAATCGGTTATAGAAGTCAATGAGAGTTTAATCCCACTGTGTAAAGCAAATTTTTTAATAAGATAAGAAGTCTGAAGCCTCAATGAATAATATTTTGTAAAATAAAAAATTTTAGTATTTAATATATCTTCAAGAGCTTGAATTATTTTATCACTAAATTCCTCAAAATACATTCTAAAAACTTTTTCTTTTTTTGTTTCATTTTCATTTATTTTTTCCATTATTGCAAAATATTCATCTTTTATCAAAGAATATTCATAGATTGCATCAACATTTTGTTTTTTTATTCTTTTATAATCATTTTCTTTTAAATTCTTTTTTAATAAAGCATCTGTTTTTTTTATAAGAGCATTTAGGGCATTCATTTTTTCTTTAATTTTAGTAGAAGAATCATACATTTCTTTTAATTCAGGAAGAGAATAAAGATATTCTAAAAAATATTTATGATAATTACTTTTTCTTTTTTTCCACATTTCATAAAATTTAAATAAAGAGGTTATATCTTCATACATTTTTTCACCAAGTGAATCCAAAATTTCTGGATCAATTTCTTTTACATTATTTAAAGAATTTATAAGAAATTTATAAATAATTAAAAAATTTTCTTTCGGTTTTAAAAATTGGTATTTTTCAAGAAATTCATTATGATAATTAATTACTTTTAAATCATACGCAAATTTTTCTATCAAAAATTCTTCCATCGACTCCCCCTTTTAACAATTTATTTTAACCAAATTCGTTATAATTATCAAAAAGGATTTATATGAAAAAAATAATATTTTTTGCATTTCTATTGTTATTAATTACCGGCTGTACACAAGAACAACAAAATAAAATAGGACGCTCAATTCAAAATTTAACCGGAGTCAACGGAGTGGTAAATATTTACAGCGGCGGTAAACTCGTTATGAGATTTTTAAAAGTTGACAAACTGACAACTGCTCATGGAACCGATGACAATGAGCCAAGACCTTACAGATTTGCCTATGGATATCTTGATAAAAACTTCAATTACAAAGTCGATCCTGATGAAAAGAAAAAACTCTATTTTGAAGTGACAAATTACGAAACATATGTATTTTATGAAAATCCACTACAATGAAAATAATTTATATTCACGGATTTGGAAGCTGTGGTAATTCAAACAAATCAAAAGTTTTACAAAAGTTGAATTACACCCTTTTATCACCCAACCTCCCTCCTTCTCCAAGAAATGCAATAAATATGCTTGAAAGTGTAATTACACCTGAGACTGTACTTATGGGAAGTTCACTTGGAGGATATTATGCAATTTATCTTGCAGAAAAATATTTTTTAAAAGCCATACTTATAAATCCATCACTCAAACCATACAAAACACTCAAAAAATATACAGGCCTTCAATACAGATTTTGTGATAAAAAACCTTTTTACTGGAAAACAGAATACCTTAATGAATTAAAAGACTATAAAACAAAACCAAAAAGAGCAAAATATCTAATTTTACTTCAAAGCAAGGATGAAATATTAAACTATAAAAAAACACTTAAAAAATTCCAAAACAAACCAAATGCCAAAATTACAGTAGAATACGGAGGAAACCACAGGTTTGAAAACCTTGATGATTATTTGTGTATGATAGACAATTTTATAATCTCTTAACCCTTTTTTTATCCCTTAAAACAAATTTACTTAAAAATTTACAATATTCACTAAAACAGACATTATATCTTTCTTCTACATTATGGGTGTTTTCAAACTGAAGCCTTAAATAATCTTTTCCGCCGTATCTGTAAAAAAGCACACCGCTGTAAAAAAACCTCTTTTTATTTAAAAACTCAACTATTTCATCAATATCTTTACTTTCAAGATTTATATCTGCATATATCATTTCGGCATTAATTTTTGCACGGGTAAAAAGCAAATTAAATCTGTTTTCAAAATTTTTAATTTTACCGTCAATTACAATACCTGCTATTTTAAGAAGCCTGTTTTCCCACAAATCTAACTTTTTTCTTATCGGTTTTATAGCCGTTTTTTTAAGTTTAATTCCTGCCTTTTTATATCTATCTATTATAATCTTTTTATAAATTTTTGGAATATAAAGAGATTTTGGAGTTTTCTTAAACAGTTTATATGCTACAAGTGTAGCAGTCCTTTTTTCAAACTTTATCTCTTTTTGGGCTATAAATGAGGCCACTTCTCCAAGTTGAAGAGCGCTCTCTATCATACCGTGTTTTAAATTAGCTTTTTGTGAAAAAGGATGAAACATTATCGCTTCTCCGTATATGGTATAAAGCCCAAGAGACTTAGCTTTTTGTATAAGATAATCAAACATTTTATTCATAAGACCCCTGCCCTTAAAATCAGGATGGACTACCACTGCACCGATTTCGCCGTTATATCTATCATTAAGCGTTAAAAGAAACTGCCCTATTACTTTTCCGTTATATTCAGCAACTATAGGATAATATTTTTTACTCTCAGCCATTTCATCCCAGGTAGAAGGATTATAAAATTTCTTTTTATAATAAGTGTCTCCATAATTTTCCCTGAAAAGCTCCACTATATCTTCTCCGTCACCCTTTTTAATATCACGGATTATGGCATTAAGTTCTTTTTGTTTATAAACAATAGGTGAATGTATGTTTGTAACTATTTTATTCATTTATATTCCTTCAAAATCTGAGCAAAAATTTTGGCACCAATAATTAAAGAATCCTCATCTATATCAAATCTTGGGTGATGTTGAGGATAACAGGTATTTTTTTCTTCATTGCAGCACCCTAATCTAAAAAATGCTCCTTTAACAACTTTTAAATAGTTAGCAAAATCCTCTCCTCCCATTACAGGAAGTTTTAAATCCACAGGCCTTGCATGTTTTTTGGCGGCTTTAATTATGATATCCACCATTTTATCATCATTTATAAGCTCCGGATTCCCAAATTTATAATCAAACTTATACCTTGCCCCCATACTTCTGCAAACTCCTGCAATTGCCTCTTCCATCATCTCTTTTATATTTTGCCTTACTCTGTCATTAAGAGTTCTTACAGTCCCGGTTATTTTTACATGATCACATATAATATTAGCAGCTTTTCCGCCTTTAATTGTTCCCATTGAAATTACCGCCGGATGAAGCGGGTCAATTTTTCTGCTTACAATATGATTTAAGGAATTTATTACAAGTGAAGCAGTAAGTATTGCATCAACACCTTCATGAGGTCTTGCACCATGAGCGCTTTTTCCAAATATTTCAATCTCAAACATATCCGCACTTGCCATCATTTCCCCATATTTATATCCAATCTCTCCGGTTTTGAGGTAAGGATACATATGAAGTCCAAAAATTGCCTCAGCTCCTTCAAGCACCCCGTCTTTTATAAGTTCTTCACTTCCGCCTTCCATAATCTCCTCAGCTGGTTGAAAAATTCCTCTTACATTGTAAGGAAGCTCATTTCTATGTCTGTGACAGGCAACCAAAAATCCTGTCAGAACTGCACTATGCCCGTCATGACCGCATGCATGCATAATCCCGTCTTTTTTTGATTTATAAGGCTTATCACCTTCTTCCTGAATTGGCAAAGCATCCATATCTGCTCTAAATGCAAGTGTCGGCTTATTCTCATTCACTTTAATATCAATTACCATTCCGTAATGATTGTCAAATGTTTTAATCTCTTCAATACCCTCTTCTTCTAAAACCGATTTTATATAATCTCTCGTATCTTTTTCTTCACCACTCAAATCAGGATACATATGAATATGTCTTCTTACTTCAATAATCAAATCTTTTAATTTTTCAATTTCTTTTGTAAGTTTCATATTGTCTCCTTAAACTTTATATATATATTATAACATATTTGAGTTGAATGATTTAAGATATTTTAGTTTTTTTAAAAGTTAACATTTTGTTATTATTTTGTATCATTAAATTGATTTTTGCTAATATATAAAAAAGGATAAAAATGGATGTTATTGAACTTTTTAAAAAACTTTTAAGATTTAAATCCATAACACCAAATGATGACGGTGCTATGAAATTTATTAAAGAATATTTAAATGATTATGAAGTTATTGAAAGTGAAAAAGAGGGTGTTAAAAATATTTTTCTTTACAAAAAATTCGGCGAAGGAGACCATCTCTGTTTTGCAGGACATATAGATGTTGTCCCTCCGGGAGATGGATGGGAAAGTGATCCTTTTGAACCTGTTGAAAAAGACGGATTTATATATGCAAGGGGCGCTCAGGATATGAAAAGCGGAGTTGCTGCATTTTTATATGCCCTCAAAAACGCTAAAAATTTCAATGGAACACTAAGCACTCTTATTACAAGCGATGAAGAAGGCGATGCTGTATGGGGCACGAAATATATGCTTAAAATTCTTAAAGAAAAAAATTTACTGCCGGATTATGCAATAGTGGCAGAACCGACATGCGAAAAAGAATTTGGAGATGCTATAAAAATTGGCAGAAGAGGCTCAATAAACGGAGTATTGAAAAAAATAGGCAAACAAGGACATGCTGCTTATCCTGAAAAATCAATTAATCCTATTCATAAAGTGGCTCAGGTTTTACACAAAATAGCTGGTGTTAACTTAGATGAAGGGGATGAATTTTTTGCACCGAGCAAATTTGTAGTAACTGACATAAGAGCAGGTATGGAAGTTACAAATGTAACCCCAGGAGAGCTTAAAATGATGTTTAATGTAAGAAACAATACCCATACAGACAAAGAAAAAATAAAAAATTTCATCCATAAACATTTCAAAGATATGAATTATTCGCTTGAACTTAAACAAAGCGCAAAACCTTTTATTACAGATCCAAACACAAAAGTAGTCAAAACACTTGATGAATCAATAAAAAAAATAACCGGAATAACTCCTAAACACTCAACCGCAGGAGGTACAAGCGATGCAAGGTTTTTTGCAGAGTACGGCGTTAAAACCGTAGAATTTGGAGTCAAAAACGACACTATTCACGCACCAAATGAACGCACAGGAAAAGACGAGGTTATAAAACTAAGTAAAGTTTTTAAAGAAACAATTAAAAATTGGGAATAATAAAGGTAAAAAATGCGAAAAGTTTATGAATTAAAAAAAGGGACTAAAATTTTTCATAACGAAGAAATCATAATTTTTGAAGAAATAAGAGGGGATAAAGCAATTTTTTATAATGAATGGGGAAATGAATATATTTTCCCCGATTATTTTGACATTGATGAAATAGGAGAAATTATCGAAGATATTTATATCTATAAACCAAACGAAAACCACCCTACTCTTTTTTAAAATCTATTTTTACAACTTCACCAAATTTTAGCCCATTACCGATTAATTCAACTTTATAACTTGTAATATATTTCGTATCCGTAATTTTGAAAATTTTATTTATTTTAAAGTTGCTTTTTTTGCCGTCAATATATACATTTTTATTTTTTATTTCATTAATTTTTTCTATCGGAACATAAATATCAAGTTTTTGTTTTGAAATATCATATCCCAGAGCTAAATCTCTTCCAATATTTACATAATCTCCCGGTTCAACTAAAACAGAATATAAATATCCGTTAAATTTAATATTTTTTTTATCCAATATATCTTTTATTTTGGCTTTTTGCGTATAAAGTGAATTTAATTGATTTTTTAAATTCAAAAGCTGGTTTTTTGAAGCTATGTAATCAAAAAACTTAATATCTTTTTGCTCTACTGATTTTGATTTAAGATTTTTATATTTATCATAAAGCTCTTTTTTTCTATTAACAATTTCTTCTTGATTTTTTATCTGTTCTTTTAAAATCTTAATCTGATTTTGAATATTTTTAAGTTCATTTTTCTCAACACCATCATCAAGTCTTATAATTAATTTATTGGAAATATTTTCACCTTCTAAATTTTTAGCACTTTTTACTACAACTCCGTTTATAGCTGCTTTTATATGATATGTATGTAAAGGTTCGACTTTTGCCTCATAAGCAAATAAGACAACTGATATAAAAAACAATAAATACTTCACATTCATCCTTTCTTAAAAATTTTTATACTGCCTGTTTTGAAAGTTTTTCAAATTTTTCACTGTCTCCTTCAATAAATGCCCTTACTATCGGATTTTTTGAATTTTTAAATTCTTCAACACTGCCATATTCTACAATAACACCATTATAGAGTAAAGCCACATAATCGGCACTTTTAAACGTCTCTTTTAAATCATGTGAAATAACTACACTTGTCATATTGTGCTTTCTTGTTAAATTTTCAATCATTTTTGTAATTCTATCACTGATAATTGGGTCAAGTCCGCTTGTTGGCTCATCATACAGAATATATTTTGGTCTGAGTATTATAGCCCTTGCCGTCGCGGCTCTTTTTCTCATACCTCCGCTTAATTCATGAGGATATAGATAAGCCACCCTGTTCGCATCAAGTCCGACCATTTCAAGTGTTTTAAACACCTCTTCTTTTATTTGATTCTCTTTCATTTTTGTATGCTCTCTTAGAGGAAATGCCACATTGTCATAAATATTCATACTATCAAACAAAGCGCCTTCTTGAAATGTAAAACCTACTTTTTTCCTTATTTCATATAGTGTTTTTAAATCAGCTTTTCCTACATCCACTCCATCAACCAATATTTCTCCACCTGTTGGCTTTAAAAGTCCTACAATATGCTTGATAATGGTTGATTTACCCTGCCCTGAAAGCCCTAAAATATAAGTAATCTTATTATCATATATTCTAAGATTCACATCTTTTAAAACGACTTTATTACCAAATACTTTTTTAAGATGTTTTATTTCAATCATTAAAGCCCTTAAATTTTTTATATATTTTATCAAACTATTCTTTTATATCATAATGCAGCTCAATTCCTCTGCTTGTAGTAACAAATCCCTTAATAACAATCTTTCCTTCATGAACCATTTTATGATGTTTTTTGCAAAGAGGTATTAAATTATATTTGTGGTTTACAGGCATATGCCCAATAAATCCCTCTTTTGCATTTTCTTTTTCTTTTATGTGATGCACATCATCAACAACCGCTCCGCATATCGCACAGGTGGAGACAAAAAGATTTTTATTATATCGTGAGCGTTTTTTCTTAATCAACAATTCAAGCTCACTGTATTCTTTTGTAAGTTTTTTTCTTATGTTTTCTGCGGTTTTTAAAAACTCCTCATCCATATATATTGATTTTGCAAATTCAAGTCCGTATACACTGCTTCCGCTTCCATTTTTTAGCTTCCTGTCATATATGAGTTTTTCTCCGTCAAAATAGACTTCAAGATGCTTAGCCACAACATTTGGAAGCAAGCTTATTTCTTCTAAATCCATAAGCTGGTGAAGATGAGTTGCAAATACAAATTTTATATGTTTTTTTGAAAGTTTAATTACCGCACTTGCCACAATACTTAGAGCTGAGAGTGTTTCCGTCCCGTGAGCTATTTCATCACCGAGCACCAGTGAATTTTTATCGGCTCTTTTAAAAATATTTTTAAGCTCAAGCATTTCAACTGCAAAGGTTGATAAACCTTTTGAGAGATTATCCTTTGCTTCAATTCTTGTAAAAATTCCCTTAAAAGGCTTATATTCCATCTCGCTTGGTACAAAAAAACCGCTTTGAGCCAAAAATACAGCTATCCCCACACTTTTCATAAGAGAACTTTTACCTGAACTGTTAATCCCATATAAAAGCATTCCGTCAAACTCTGTAAAATCAACATCGTTTGGAACATAAACACCGTTTTCCTGGTTCACTTCAATTAAAGGATGCCTTAAATTTTTAAATACTGTTTTATCAGAAATTTTAGGTTTAAAAAATTTTTTCTCTTTTGCTGTTTTTGCACTTGAAATTGCAACATCAATTTTTGCTATTTCGCTTGCGAAATCTTCTAAAAAATCAAATTTCTTCTCAATCTCTTCAAGTTTTTCAAGATAAAGTTTAGAAGTTCTTTTTATTATTTTACTATCAAGCGCCAAAATTTTTTCGCTAAGCTCATCAATAATATTACCCGTTATTTTTACTGAATTGGTAAGCTGTTTTACATTAAAATCTTTAAAAAAGACATTTTTTTTATCAACTTCCATAAACGTATCTAAAAATCTTGATTTTATAAGATTAAACCTGTTTTTTGTAAGAGTTAAATAATGCCCTTCTTTATCCAAAATTCCAATTTCAACCTTAATATCGCCAAGCGATTCTATTTTTTCTTTTATTTTATTGAGTTCATTAACATAATAACTTTTCTTTTTAATAACCTCATCAAGTTCCTTATCAACTCCTTCTTTAAAAAAAGACTCTTTAATATCTTCAAATTTTACACCAGTTTTATCAAGCTCGAAATTGTTTTCAATATATTCCAAAAAATTATCAAGTTTAGTCGTTTTTTTGCGAAGTTTAATATATATTTCACTTCCGGCTTTGAGAGACGAATATAAAAAGTTTATTTCAAACGGATGCAGTTTTTTTATTTTTATTTTTCTGTTTATTTTTTCTATGTCATAAATTTCTTTTAAAAACGGTTCAAATTCTTTGTACCTGTTTAACATATACTCAACAGCTTTATATCTTTTGTTTAACTCATCTTCATCAAATACAGGATTAAAAAGTCTTTCTTTTATAAGTCTTCTTCCCATGGGTGTTTTTGTTTTGTCTATAAGTTTTAAAACTTTATGGATTTCAAGCTGTTTTATAGGATTATTTCCAAGATAAACAAACTTTTCATCTTCGATAATTTGTGGCTCTTTTAATTTTTTTAAAAGATTTTTATTATGAGTCAATACAAATTCAAGTAAAATTGCCAGTGATTCAGTAATTAAAGGATATTTTTCAAGATTCATAACTTCTATCGGACTAAGCAGGCTTTGAATATTATAAACTTTTTTAAATAACTCGTTTTGATACTCTATTTTCATTCTCGTTTTGTTAATAATTATATTTTTACCGTCAAGTTCTAAATAATTTATTATTTCATCACACTCGACATTTTTTAGTGTCAGTATAATCTCATTGCTTTTATATGTTTGAAGAAGTCTGAAAAGCTCGTCAAGTGCGAATGTTTTATCCTCTTTCGTAGAATAATTTTCATATATATAACTTTTACCGGTATTAAGGTCTATATTTGCAAACCCTACATGATAAGCGTTATATTTTTCAATAATTATACTTGTTACATAATTTTCTGTCTCTTTTGAATATTCAACATTTACACCGGGCGAAATTATTTCACTAAGATATCTTTTTACATTTGGAGGGGTGCCTTTTTGTTTTATAAGGATTATTGTATATTTATTCTCATCAATAAGTCTTTCAAGATATCTATCAAGCGCATGATTTGGAAATCCTGCCATTAAAGGATTTTTAACATCAATTTGAGGAATTGATTTATTTTTTTTTGTCAGCTGTATATTTAATGTATTTGCAATTTCCCTAGCTTTTCCTACACCTTCTGCCTCATATGTTTCAAAAAATGTTCCGACTTCCATCAAAACTACGGCATTTGGATAAATTTCGTCATAATATTTTTGAATTTCAAAATATATTTCAGTAAGAAGTTTTTTAGAATTAAGAAGAGCATTAATATCCATTTTTGCCTTTTTTATATATAATTATATCAAAAAGGATTTTAATGAAAAAGTTACTGTTTTTGGGTGTTTTAATATCATTTAGTTTTGCATTTAACTGGAATACGGTTGTTGGTTTTTTTAAAAAAACAGTAAACACTTTAAGCTATACAATTGAAACAAGCGGAATAAATCCAAGAGTTTATGAATTTGACACACAAGGATATCCGAGAATGCACTGTGTGGTGGTTTTAAGAAACGACACCCACACAGCCCCTGCAATGCAGTGCATTGAAACCAAGCCGGAATATATTAAAATGAATGAGAAATTAGCCAAATAAAATTTCAACTCCTCTTACTCTTCCTCCTAAATCATTAAAAAACTCATATTTACATTCAAACTGATTCAAAAATTCGCTTAATGATTTTTTTTGACTATATCCTATTTCAAGAATTATATTTTTAATTTCGAATTTAACAGCCTTTTTTATAATCTCTCTAACAATATCCAGCCCGTCTTCTCCTCCAAAAAAAGCAATATCAGGTTCATACTCATTTGGCTTTTGCCAGAAATTCTCCACATAAGGAGGATTTGCCACTAAAATATCGGCCTTTTCTCTAAATAAATCACACTTTTTAAATTCAATTCCAACTCCGTGCAATTTTGCATTTTTTCTTGCCACTTCAAGTGCTTTTTCACTGATATCAGTGGCAGTCACTTTTGCATTTGTATGTTTTGCAATTTCTATTGCAATAACCCCGCTTCCTGTACAGCAGTCTATCACTTTACATTTTTCATTTTTCATTTTACACTTTTCATTTATAAGTTTTATAGCCCTCTCAACCACAATTTCCGTATCATCTCTTGGGATTAGCACCCCTTCTTTTATATAAAACTTATCTCCGTAAAACCAAACTTCTTCAAAAATATACTCAATCGGATATCCGCTTTTTATCTTGTTTTGAATTTCAAAATACTCTTTTGGCACTTCTAAATTATCATTCAAAAAAAGCCAGGCTTTATCTTTGTTTAGTAATTTTTCCAAAATATAACTGCCGTTTTGCTCTTTTAATGCATCTTTTATCTTCAATTTATTTTTATCCCTTCATCAGCTATAAGTTTTACAACTTCAAATTCCCCACCGGTGTTTCTGAATTTGTAAATATCTATATCTTCCACATCCACAAGCGGTAAATCCGGTGTAACATAAATAACACCAAGCCCTTTTTCATTTACAAAATCTTTTAATAGTTTTTGATTTTTAGTAGAAAGGACACTCACCTCATCCAAAATCAAAAACAAATCTGCTTTTTCTTTTATAAATAATTCAAGCAAACTTACTGCAATTGCAATTTTTAGTAAGATACTTCCTCCGGTTGAACTTTCATTTTTAATAATTTTTAAAACATTTTCTTTTTCATTTTCTATAAATTTAACACTTATTTCAATAACATCAATAAGCGAAAAACTCTCTTTATTAACCTCTTTTTTTATAAAACCTAAAAGCTCTTCGACTTTTTTTAATTTTCTTTCACTGTCGTTTCTTTCAAAAAACTCATCTTCATTTTCCATTTTCATTAGGTTTTGAATAATTTCTCTAATCTCTTCAAAGACTTTCAATATATTTCTTTTACTCTCTTCAAGTTCTATTCTTATACCTCTAATAATCCCAAAATCAATTTTGCTTAAATTTTGATTTATTCTCTTTACCTGATTTAAAAATTCTTCCTTACTTCTTTCAAAACCTTCAAGTTTTTTACTTAAAAGCCCGTCAAGTATATTTTTAAGCTCTTTCATTTTGGCTTTTTTCAAAACTTCAAATTTTTTATTTTTAAATAAATAAAGCTCATCCACTTTTTCAAGTTCTTCAGGTATAAAACTTGCAAGTTTTTCAAGATTAAAATTAACATCAAGCCCGTTTATTGAAAAAGCGATTAGAGATGTTTTAACATTACTTGCCACTTCTTTAAATTCAATTTTCTTTTCACTGAGTACCGATTTTTTAGCCCTATAATCTGATATTAAATTTTTTAAAAATTCATTTGTAGGAACAGTTTCTTCACTTAAATCAATTTTTCTTACTTCATTAATTCCTTCTTTAATAATATCCAATTTTTCATTTAAATTTTGAACTTCACTTTCATAATTTGAAATTTTTTCATTTATTCTTAAAAACAGCTGTTTTGAAAATTCATTGATTCTATTTAAATACTCTTCATATTTTTTCAATTCGTTTTCTTTATCTTTTAAAGAAGAAATAAAATCTTTTTTCTTTTCATATTCCTCTAAATAAAGCTCAATTTGTTTTATTTTATTTAACTCTTTTTCAACATTTTTAATCTCTTTTTCAATTTCGGCAATTCTTTCATCTTTTGAAATTTTACTTTTTTTGATATTTAGCTCATTTATCTCATCATCAATTATTTTTTCCTGATTTTTAAATTTTTCAGCTAATTCTTTTTTCTTTTTATTAAATTCCGCTTCTTTTTGTTTTAGAAGTTCATTTATTTTTTCTTTTTGCTCTTTTTTTAGTTTTTTTATTTTTATTCTTATTTCATTAATTTGAGTATTTAGAGATTTTATAATTTCATAAATTTTTTTAATATTTAAATTTATAAGCTTAATCTCTTCATTTTTCAATTCATCAATTTTTTTAAGCTCTTTATTTAAATTTTCATTTACATTTTTAATCTCTTCATCAATTGAAATAAATCTTTTTTCAATATCTTTTATTTTCTCTTCATTTACTTCTATATTAGAGCTTATCTCTATCTCTTTTGATTTTAACTCATTTTTTAAAATTTCAATTTTTTTATTCTTCTCTTGATTAACTGATTCTTCAATAAGTTTGAGTCTGTTTAATTCTTCCTCAGCCTTTGCCATTGTAGGAATTGTTTCAAGTTTTGCACTATCAACCCTTATTCCACACACAGGCTCATTTATAATTTTTGGTTTTAACTCTTTTATATCCATACTTAAAAGTTTTTTATCGATAATCGGATATAAATCCTCTTCCCAGTTTTCAACATTCTGATTTAAAAATTCTTTAAAAGAGTTTGGAACTGTTTTTAATATATTTTGATAAAAGCTTCTTTTTTCATTTATTTTTTTTATATCTTCACTGTAATTTTTTAAAATTTCTTCTTCTTTTTCTTCAAAATCTCTTTTTATTTTTTTTAATGTTCTTTTAAGCTCATATATTTCATCCAATAGATTATCTTTTAGGGTTTTTAAAGATTTTTTTTCGCTATTTAATTTTTCTTTTTGTTTTTCAAAGTTATCCCTAATATCCTCTTTTTTAAGATTGAATTTTTCATTTACCTGTTTTATTTCTTCATTTAATTTTTCTTTTTCTTTGATTTTATTTTCTATCTCTTTTTGTATCTTTTCAATTTCAAGTAAATAATCATTTTCTTTTTTTACAAATTCTTCTTTTGTTTTTTCAATTTTTTCTTCAAAAATCTCTTCTAAATTTCTTTTTAAAATTATCTCTTCTTCTTTTAATTTTTCTTTTAAAATTCTTTTTTCCCTTTTTTTACTCTCAATCTCTTCGCCTATCTCTTCAATTTGGTTTTTAATTCCTTTTACAAGCTCATTTAAAGATGTTTTAAGATTGATAAGCCTTTTTTCATACTCTTCTTTTTTAGCAATTTCACTTCTTGCTTTTTGTAGTTTTTCAATATTGAATTTCTCTTTTAAATCTTTTATCTCTTCAAGAGTATGGTTTAAATCTAAAACTTTATTTTTAATATTTTCTTCAATTTCGCTTAATTTTCTCTCAAAAACACCATATTGTCTTCTCTTTTTATTAATTTTTTTCTCGATATCAGCTATATGTTTAATAAGCTCATTAACTTCTTTTTCTTCAATCTTTTTTTTATACGAAATTTTTTTCAGCAAAGTATTTACCTCTGCATCAAAATTTAAAAGCAAATCTTTTAATTCATAAAGTTTTTCAATATTTGAAAACTGATTTTTAAATCTGTTGTAAAAAATAAAATATTTTCTAAAAACAGAAATTTCATCCAAGAAATTTTCATAATCAATTTCACCTGCTTCAATTCTGTCAAGAGTAGTAAAAATAACCTCTTTTATGGAATTAGCATCGAAAACCGCTTTATTTACATTAAAAATTTTATTGTAAAGATTTATAAATGTATTATAATTTCTAACAGTCGTAAGTTTAAAATCAAGATGTTTCCTGTAAAGCCCGTAAATTACTTTTTTATATTCTTCATTTGTAACGGGAGAATATCTAAATTCAGCACTTTTAGCATAGTTTACCATACTTTCAAAACTGTTAAAATCCACCTCTTTTACATTAAATTTCTTTTTACTGAAAATCCTTTTTATGTCTCCTCTTTTTTTATACATCAATACAAAATAATCATCAAATTCATAAACAATAAAAGAATTCTCATACTTAAAATAAAAATTTTTAAAACTCTCTTTATTCGGATCAATCCCAAGTGCTTTTACATCTGAATTATAAAAAAAGTGAATCGCCCTTATCGCAGTCGTTTTTCCGCTTCCGTTATCGCCTACAAAAAATATATTTCTTTTACTTAAATCAATTTCAGCATAAGGAAAGTTCGCCGCATTAAAAAAATATATTTTTTTCATTCTTCTCCTTCAATTGAATCTACTATGTCAAGATAATAATCAATTGCATTTAAAACAAGATATTCATCTTTATTTTTTGCTTCAATCACATAATTTTTCTCAAGCAAATTAAAAAGTTTCTCGGTAATTTCCATTAAATCATCGCTGTTAAAAAGATACTTGATTATCTTTTCATCTTTTTTTGAATCAAATCTTTTTATAAATTCGCTTTTTTTAATTTTATGGCCCTTATCAAGATGTACAAAAACTTTTTTTAACTGGGCAATTGCCAAAATCACATTTTTATGGGCGTTAAAAAACTTCTCTTCTTCATCTGATTTTAATTCTTTACTAAGATAAAAATATCCGTTTTCACCTACAAGATAAAAACCTATTCTGTTTAACAAAGCATTAAAAGAATTAAAATTATCTTCATCCAGTAAATACATAGCTTCATTTTTATATTTAGATGAGTTTAGAGAAATTATTACTCCTTTTGATAAAACATCAAAAATCATCTCTTCCATTTAACAACCTTTACATTAAATTCATTAAATTCATTTGTGTATTCCAGGCTTTTATCGTGATGGTTCAAAATATATACAAACACCCTGACACTCTCATTTAAAAGCTCTCTGTCAATTTTACCCACATATTCGATAATACTTTTGAAAATATCCTGAGAGCCTTTTATTGATTTTAAAAGATTTTTAATATCGATTAAATTAATCACTTCTTCAAATGTTTTTATTTCACTTTTTTTAATAACTTTTTCTTTTTCAATCTCTCCTATTATTTTTTTAATTTTTGAAGTATCCATATACGCATTATCAGGAAAAGGAGCGATTTTTTGTTTATATACAAATCTTTTTGCTGCTAAAAAATTATCTACCTTTCTGTCTTCATTTAAAATAATATGTGAAAGTTTAAAAAGTTTTTGATTGAATCTTCTTTTTCTTTCAGTCTGGGCGATAAATTCTTGAAGTCTTTTTAAATATGAATCAATATTTTGATTTAAAGAAACTAAATCAAATAATATATCTTTAATAAATTCGCTAAATTCATCAAATTCTAAAAATGTCTCAAATACAAAATATATTTTTTCATTTTTTTCCATAATTTCAGTAATTCTACCAAGTATGCCTTTTGCTTCCTTAATCAAAAAATCAAGTTCACTCTCACTGTCGTTTTCAAGATTTTCTATTAACGCTTTTACCCTTTTATCACGGTTTTGCATACCCTGATAAATTTTATTTAAAAGTTTAAAAATAAGCTCACTGATAACCGATGAATGTTTTAATTTATATTCTTCTTTTAAAGAAAGCAGTTTTTTAACCTCTTCTTCAAAATCTTCGGCAATATAGCTGAAATCCGCTCTTGCCAATATAGTATCGATAAAATTCAGATAAACTTCGTTTATATAATAATATCCGCCGATTTTACTAAAAAACCCTATGTTTACAAGCTCATTCGGAACTGAAAGAAGCTTTTTATGTTTATATGCCTCATCAAGAATTTTTCGGTGTTTACATAAAAGATTTAAAAGTTCAATATGTTTCATCTATCCCCTTAAATCCATAGTTCTGACATCTAAAAAACTACCGCTTGGATATTCATCAAGCCTGTCTATTGCTTGAACAATTCTTTTTACACCCTCTTCCAGTTCTACTTTGCTTGAATCAACTCTATTTAAACTGCTAAATTTTTCTCTATCACCTGAAATTACTTTTCTTACCATATCAGTATCAATTACTCCGGGAGCTAAAGCATAAATTTTTGTATCAATCTCTTTTGAATAAATATTTATCATCATATTAAGTGCACATTTGCTAAGAGCATATCCTCCCCATCCTGGATTTCCGTTTACCGCCGCTCCGCTTGAAATTGCCACTATTTTTTTTGAAATTGGAGATAAATAATCAATCAATACTTTATTAGACCATACATTTACCAAAAATATATTTTCAAGCTCTTTTACATTCCAATCCTTCATTAATTTTATCTCACCTAAAATCCCTGCATTTAAAATAACTAAATCAAACTCGCTATTAAAACTTTCAATCGCTTCTTTTATTTTTTCAATTGCCGTTAAATCACATCTATAAAAGTTAATATCATCAAAAGGATCACTTCTTCCAATAGCATATATTTCATATCCTCTTTTTTTATACTCTTCTACAAGTCCTTTTCCAATTCCTCTGTTAATACCTGTAATCAAAACTTTCATTTAAATCCTTTTAAACGCATAAAAGTTTAATACGAATTATAATTAAAAACTTCAAATTCGATGTATTTATTAAATTTAAATATTAATTGAATAATATTTAATTAAATAATCCCAAAATTAATAAATCAAAAATAATAAACTTAAATCTATAATTAAATTAAATCTGCACATTTGTTGCACATATATTTAACATAATATTCTTACTCTTTATTTTCAAGTTTTTCAAGTCTTTCAAGTATAGGAGGGTGTGAATAATAAATAAATGAATAAATTTTACTGACTTTTGGAAAATGCTTATTTTCACTTACAAGCTTTTTAAGTGCACTTGCTAAAGCTTTTTTATCAACAAGTTCAGCCCCCATTTCGTCAGCGGCAAATTCATTATGACGGCTTATCAGATTAACAAAAGGCTGAAATATAAAAAATATAACTTCACTAAATAAAAGTGCTAATATAATTATATTTGCTCCTGTTTTTGGAATCATAAGCTCTTTAAACAATTTATCTGGCAAGTTACCGAAAATAAAGAATAAAATAAACAGCATAATTCCAACAACCGCTATATTTTTTAAAATATCTTTATGTTTAAAATGCCCTAATTCATGTCCAAGTACAGCCAAAATTTCATCTTTATTTAGTTTTTTCAGCAGTGTGTCAAAAAGTACTACCCTTTTACTTTTTCCAAGCCCTGCAAAATAAGCGTTTAGTCTTGTATCTCTTTTACT
>JALTBU010000186.1 GCA_027008345.1 Nautiliaceae bacterium
TTTAGTAAAAGAGATAAAAAAATATAAAAAAGAATTCTTCTCAGCCCAGATTGTAGCAATCATCGCAACTTTAATATCAGTCCCAATCCCACTTTTTATGCCGCTTTTAATTGATGAAGTTTTACTGAAAAAAGGCGGAAAATGGATAGATTTTATAAATTATTTTTTTAGCGGCTGCAATACTCTTTGTTATGTAATTATTACTCTTTTTGTAGTTATTATTTTAAGGACACTTTTTGTTGGGACAAATATACTTCAAACATACCTTTTTGAAAAAATAACAAAAGATATTACCTTTAAAATAAGAGTAAGGGTAATTGAACATTTAAAAAGACTCTCAATAAACGAATATGAAAATCTAAAAACAGGAGATATCGCAAGCAGACTGATAAGTGATGTAAATACAGTTGAAGAATTTTTAATAAAATCAGTTTCAAAACTTGTAATCTCTTCGCTTATGCTTATTGGAATTGCAATTGTCTTACTTATAATAAACTGGAAACTCGGACTTTTTATTCTGTTTTTAAATCCTTTTGTAGTGATACTATCTGGCAAAATCGCAAGCAAAGTCAAAAAATACAAAAAAGAGCAAAACAGGGCAATTTCCATATTTCAAGAAGCACTTATTGAAACACTTGAACTGTTTGAACAGATAAAAGCTTACAATAAAGAAAATTTTTTCTTTAAAAAAGTATTTGATTTGGCAAAAGAGCTGAAAAACAAATCATTCAATTTTTCATACAAAAGTGAAGCTTATTCAAAAATGAGCCATTTAATATTTTTTGTCGGATATGAGATTATAAGAGCCGCCGGAATTTTGGCAGTAGCTTATGGAACTTTGAGTATCGGGCTTATGATAGCTGTGTTTGCATATCTTTGGTATATGATGACGCCTATTCAGGAAATCATATCTATTCAATACAGCTATTTTAGCGCTAAAGCGGCACTTGATAGAATCAATCAAATTTTAACCTTAAAAACTGAGCCGATTTTCCCTCATAACAAAAATCCTTTTAATACAGCAGTTAAAATTGAGCTTAAAAACATCTCTTTTAAATATGCTGAGGGTGATTATATATTCAAAAACGCTAATGCCATTATAAATCCAAACAAAATTACAGCACTTATAGGGGCAAGCGGAGGCGGGAAAACTACTCTTGCTAAAATAATTGCTGGACTTTTAACAATAGAGAGCGGAGATATTCTTTATAACGATGTAAGTTTTAAAGAAATAGGACTTGATAAAATAAGAGAAAATGTAACTTTAATACTTCAAGAGACAAGACTTTTCAATGATACTTTGCGCTTTAACTTAACACTTGGGAAAAACTTTAATGAAAAAGAGATAATTGAAGCACTAAAAAAAGCGGAACTGTTTGATGTGGTAAATAAAATGCCAAATGGACTTGATACTTATGTCGGTAAAAACGGGGTAAAATTAAGCGGCGGTCAAAAACAAAG
>JALTBU010000187.1 GCA_027008345.1 Nautiliaceae bacterium
TATTCTCTATATCTTTTACAAACTGATATTTTTCACTTTTTTTATTTAAAATTCTTTTTATTTCATCAATTTTTTCATCTAAAATATTTGAAATAATTACATTTTCTCTTAAATCTCCCAAGATTCTGTGTCTTTTTAGATATTCATCTGTTTTTACTTTTACAAACTTCATTCCCTCAAATATCATAACCCAGCCCTCTTTACTAACACAAACATTTTTCTCTTGCAGATAATCCCTAAGATGTTTAGGCTCACAAACAGGAGCAACTTCCACTCCAAACTTTTTTGCTTCCTCTTCAAAAGCTAAATCATACTCTCCTGTATTTAAATCTCTAACTTGAATTAAAACAAGCTTTTCTTCTTTATAATCCATTACAACCTGAGTTTTAGGAGAAAAATATTCAAAAAGCGGAATTTTGCCTTCATTTAATTTTTTATCCACATATTTTTTTAGATTTTCATTATTTTCATACACTTCCTGAGCTCTTTTTGCTTGAAATGAATCAAATCTCAGTTTTGATTTAAAATAAACTTTATTATCAATTAATATTGGATGAACAAAAGTCCCATCAATCTTTTCAGAAACTTTTAATACTTTTTTATTTATTAAATCTTCTCCCATCCACCCAGGAGCTTGATTAAGCTCAAAAAACTTATGAATACCAAGAAATCTCTCCCAATTATCTTCATTTTTTACAAAAGTTAATCCTCTTAACTCCCACGCATTAAACTTTTCAAACTCTTCAAAATTCCCCTGCTTATAATGATATACAGCTATTTCTCTGTTTTGAAAAATTAAATCTTTTCTAAAAAACTGCTTGGAATTCTTTACAATATAATCACACTCTTCCTTACTTGGCAAATAAAACACACTCAACCTTTTTTAGTGAAATTATATCAAATTTTTATTTTGCATTTTTTATTTTAAAGTGCTAAAATTGCCTAAAAAAAGGACTAAAATGAGAAGTGATGAAATAAAAAAAGGATGGCATAGAGCCCCTCATAGAAGTTTACTTAGAGCATGTGGATTAAAAGACGAGGACTTTGAGAAACCGTTTATTGGAGTAGCTAACAGCTTTATTGAAATTATTCCGGGACATTTCTTTTTAAATAAATATGCAGAAATTGTAAAAGATGAGATTAGAAAAAACGGATGTGTGCCTTTTGAATTTAATACAATAGGTGTGGATGATGGAATTGCAATGGGACATGACGGGATGCTTTATAGCTTGCCAAGTAGAGAAATTATAGCAAACTCAGTTGAGACTGTTATGAATGCTCATAAACTTGATGCAATGATTTGTATTCCAAACTGCGATAAAATCACCCCAGGTATGGTTATGGGTGCATTAAGAGTTAATGTGCCGACTATTTTCGTTACTGGCGGTCCTATGAGAGCGGGACATCTATCTGACGGAACTCCAATTGATTTAGCCACTGTATTTGAAGGTGTTGGTA
>JALTBU010000188.1 GCA_027008345.1 Nautiliaceae bacterium
AGTGCGATATTTGATGTAATAAATATGCTAAAACCTTTTGTTGAAATGGTTATATATGAGCCAGTTGCAAAAGAAAAAGAGATTGACGGGATACCAGTGACAAACGACTTAAAAGAACTTGAAAAATGCGATATAATATTGGCAAACAGAATGGAAAAAGATCTTGAAAAACTAAAAGATAAAGTCTATACCAGAGACATTTTCGGTAGAGATTAAGGAAGATATTGAAAAAGATTATTTTATTTTTGGTTTTATTTGCGTCTTTGTTTGCAAAGACAGATATTAATACCGCTTCAATAAAAGAATTAATTACTTTAAACGGTATAGGAATTACAAAAGCAAAAGCAATAATGAAATACCGTAAAAAGCATAAATTTACTAAAATTGAAGATATTTTAAAAGTTAAAGGTATTGGTAAGAAAACTTTTGAAAAAATAAAGAGTGATATTTGTTTAGATAATAAATAATATGAGGAGTTTTATGTGGATAAAGAAATATTACAATTAATAGGAAGAAATCAAGAACTTTTTGAAGAAGATATAAAAAAGTATGAAAAAGAATTGAGCAAAATTATAAGTAATTCTTCATTTTTAGTAATAGGTGGAGCCGGAAGTATAGGAAGTGCCACTGTAAAAGAAATTTTTAAAAGAAATCCAAAAAAGCTTCATGTTGTAGATATAAGTGAAAATAATTTAGTGGAGCTTGTAAGAGATATTAGAAGTAGCTTAGGATATATTGATGGGGAATTTAAAACCTTTGCTCTTGATGCCGGAAGTTTTGAATATGAAGCATTTATAAAAAAAGATGGAAAATATGATTATGTTTTAAATTTTTCAGCTTTAAAACATGTAAGAAGTGAAAAAGACCCTTTTACTCTTATGAGAATGATAGAAGTGAATATTTTAAATACAGAAAAAACTTTGCTTCAAAGTATAAAAAACAATACAAAAAAATATTTTTGTGTTTCAACTGATAAGGCAACAAATCCTGTAAATATGATGGGTGCAAGCAAAAGGATAATGGAGCTGTTTTTAATGAGAAGAAGTCTTGAAATAGATGTTTCAACAGCAAGATTTGCTAATGTGGCTTTTAGTGATGGGAGTTTATTATATTCATTTAATAAAAGACTTGAAAAAAATCAGCCAATTGTGGCCCCAAATGATATAAAAAGATATTTTGTGACACCAAAAGAAAGTGGTGAATTATGTTTAATGAGTACTATTTTTGGAGAAAATAGGGATATATTTTTTCCAAAACTAAGTGAAAAGCTTCATTTAATGACATTTAGTGAAATTGCAGTGAATTACTTAAAAATGAAAGGATATGAACCTTATCTTTGCGAAAGTGAAGAAGAAGCAAGAGAAAAAGTAAAATATTTGCCAAAAGAAGGTAAATGGCCTTGTCTTTTTACAATAAGCGATACAACAGGTGAAAAGGATTTTGAGGAATTTTATAC
>JALTBU010000189.1 GCA_027008345.1 Nautiliaceae bacterium
GAACTTACATAAAAAAAATAAAATTTCTAAAAGACAAAATAATCATAAAATCAATTCCAAAATTAGACAAAGAAACCAAAGAAAAGCTAAAAAAAATTTACAATAAAAAAATTATAGGAGCATGAAATATGCTATAATAACAATACTTTCACGCTTTTATGCGTGTGTCCCTACCACAAAGGGTAGGGTTAAGTGTAGGAGAGTAACAGGCGACGCACGCCTGCTCCCGCACGGCAGGAAAGACCTGTCGAAGCAAGTGCGTTTAGTAGGCTCTCCCGCTCGGGAGAGCATTAGTAGGATGCCTCGGGGATTGCCCGAGAAGGCTGTCCTTGATTTTTTTAAAAAAAATCAAGGCAGTAAAGGGGTGAAGTATGCCCTGATTTTTACCCCTACCCCGAGGCAGGGTTGAGAGAAGTTAGCTTCATATTTTTAAAATCCATTTGAAAAGAGTTGTTAAGTTTTGAAAGGAGTTAGAAGCACTTGTGCATTAAGTTTCGCAATGTTTGCTCCAAAGTAGCTACGCAAACGGCACATTAGATAACTATATAGACTATTTAGCCGTTAAGCGTAGCGAAACGGAGTGAGCAAAGCGAGCTTAATTGCACGAAGTGCAAATGCAATTGCGAATATGCCTTTATGGCATAGAAGCAATTGCATTAATTAAATCCAAGACGCGATTACCCCTTTATGGGGTATGAGTGTCTTGGATATGAAAGGGCGAAGCCTGTCTCTATTTAGCGAAGCAAGAAATAGAGACAAATGCTTCGCCCATTGCCCCGCATATGGGGCTAAAAGCCCCTAAATAAGGGGCAATTGAAAAACATTGAAACAATAAATGAAACGTTTCAATGCTTTTGAAACAAAATTTTAAAAATGTTTCAATTAAAACGCAGGAGGCTTAAAGCTCTGGTGGGAAAACAATTAGAAAAAAATTTAGAAAGGAGGTTAGAAAATGGCAGTGCAAGAATTAAAATACAGGTGAAGCTCACTCAGGATAAAACGCTGGCGGTGTAGCTTGCAGGTTAAAAGCAAAAGTTGCTTTTGGTAGTTTCGCGATAACTACCTTAAAAAAATCGCAGATCTTAACAATTAGCCGACGACTGCCATATTAGAAAGAAGTTAGAACCACGCTCCGCTTTTGAAAAATCTTTTTTGTAAATCAAAAATCCTTCTCGGAACTCCACAGACTTGGTCGTGGAGATTTATCTATATTTCTGTTTGGAGATATAGATAAATCGCCCTGATGACACGGCAAAGCAAGTCGCCGTGCCACTCTGATAACAGAACATAACACAAAAAGGAGTAAAAATGTTACCGCAAACACAAGTAAAACCGCTTATGAAAAAATTGGCAATTAAAGAAGAAAAACATATTCCTTACTTTCTAAAAAGACTAAAAGGTTGGATTGATAAAAACGGAAATACTACTATTTCAATAGCAAAAGGAATAAAT
>JALTBU010000190.1 GCA_027008345.1 Nautiliaceae bacterium
TCAATTAACATAATATTTTTACTCTTGGATATAAGACGTTTTGCAAAAATTGGATTATATTTAGAAAAATGTTTTTTGAAATCTATTTCCATTTTATCTTCACCGGCAGACCAGACAGGTAAAATAACAAGCTCATCAACTCCATCAAAACAGTCTACAAAACCTTCAAGATTATCAATTGTCCTGCTGTATTTATGAGGCTGCCATATTGCAGTTATTTTATTAATTCCGTTAAGCATTGCAAAAAGTTTTGCAGAATGAAGTGTAGCCTTTATTTCTGTCGGATGGTGTCCATAATCGTCAATCAATACAAAATCATTTTCATTTTGAAGTATGTCAAATCTTTTTTTAATCCCTGAATAGTTTTTTATATTTTTAGCTATTTCATCAAGTGAAATGAATTCATTAGCGGCTTTTATAGCAAGAAGTGCATCAAGTACGAGATGTTCGCCAAATCCGTAAACTTCAAATTCATAACCTTTGTATTCAAAAACGGTTTTTGGCTGATTATTTCTCATTTCATATCTGATGTTTTTCGCATCTTTTATAAAAACTCTTTTCATAGGCAAATCAAGTTTTTTGATAAACTCATCATCACCGTTTACAACTCTGATTTTTGCATTTTCTAAAAATTTTTTATAATGTGCATAAAATTTATCAAGGTCGTGGTTATAAAACTCCATATGCTCGGGTTCTGTATTGGTTACAACTGCAACAAAAGGATTGGAATCCACAAAACTCCCATCACTCTCATCTGCTTCAAACACCATAAGTTCGCTTTTTTTAACCCTTGCATTTGAATTAAACTCTTTACTTTCAGCCCCAATCAGTGCATCGGCATCTTTTAAAATAGAAGCCAAAATTGCAGTTGTAGTAGATTTGCCGTGTGCCCCGCAAACAGAGATAACTTTTTTGTTTTTAAGTATATATGGAAGAAATTCCCTTCTTGAATATGTTTTGATATTCTTTTTCTTTGCGGCGACTCTTTCAGGATTGTATTCCTTTGCCACAGCCGTGTAGACAATTTTATTTATATCATCAGTAATATTTTCTTCTTTTTGAGGAATTAAAACTTTTATACCCTCTTTTTGAAGTTTATCGGTAAGTGCTGTTTTTTTGATATCGCTTCCCTGAACATTAAAACCGTTTTGTTTTAAATATCTTGCAATGGCACTAAGCCCAATTCCTCCAATTCCAATAAAATGTATTTTATTTGGCATCTTTTGAGTATTCCTCTTGGAATTGTTTTTTGTGTTTTATAATAAGTGCATCTATTTCATCATTAAAATCTACAAAAAAATCATTCAAATATGTTTTATTTGTATCAACATATTTTTCAAAAAATTTATCTACGCTAAGTCCTTCAAGCATTCCAATGACAAACATTGAAAACATCTCTTTTAATTTTTCATCTTTTACAAGATAAAGCATATCATATCCAAGCTGTTTG
>JALTBU010000191.1 GCA_027008345.1 Nautiliaceae bacterium
AATAAATTAGTTGAGAGTAAAAAATATCCAAATTATAAATTTATTAAACTAAACCTTGAAGATAAAGAAAATCTTTTTAAACTTTTTGAAAAAGAGAAATTTGATAAAGTCTGTAACCTTGCAGCTCAGGCCGGAGTAAGATATTCACTTACAAATCCGGATGCTTATATTCAAAGTAATATAGTAGGGCATATGAATATTCTTGAAGCAGTAAGACACCATGATGTAAAATCTCTTAGTTATGCAAGCAGCAGTAGTATATATGGGCTTAATAAAAAACAGCCTTTTTCAACTGATGATAATGTAGACCATCCAATAAGTTTATATGCAGCTACTAAAAAAGCAGATGAACTTATGAGTCATACGTATTCATATCTTTATAATATTCCAACAACAGGACTTAGATTTTTTACAGTTTACGGACCATGGGGAAGACCTGATATGGCATTGTTTTTATTTACAAAAGCTATTTTAGAGGATAAACCAATAGATGTATATAATTATGGAAATATGCAAAGAGATTTTACTTATATAGATGATATAGTTGAAGGGATAGTCAGAGTTATTGATAATCCTCCAAAAGGTAATCCAAACTGGGATGGAAGACCAAGTGAGAGCGTTGCACCGTATAAAGTGTATAATATAGGAAACGGCTCTCCAGTAAAACTTATGAATTTTATAGAGGCAATTGAGGAGGCTTTGGGTAAAAAAGCCAAAAAAAATCTACTTCCAATGCAACCAGGAGACGTTCCAAGTACATGGGCGGATACAACGGATTTAGAAAGAGACTTAGGATATAAGCCTTATACACCGGTTAGAGAAGGAATTAAAAAATTTGTTGAGTGGTATAGAAACTTTTATAATGTTTAATGAATGTAAAAAAAGTGTAAAATAAGTGTCATTGAATTAACGTTGATTTTTTAGTGTTTTGTTGATAAAATTTCGTATCTTTAAAAAGGGGAGAGGGTGAAAACAGTTGTATTAAGCGGGGGTAGTGGGACAAGGCTTTGGCCACTTAGTAGAAAGTTAATGCCAAAGCAGTTTTTAAAGCTTTTTAATAATAAGTCATTATTTCAAAAAACTATAGAGAGAAATAAAGAATTTAGTAATGATTTTATAGTTATAACCAATGAAGAACAATGTTTTCTTGCACTTGACCAATTAGAAGAGACAAATAAAAATTTATTAAAAAATTCTGATTTTTTACTTGAACAAATAGGTAAAAACACTGCTCCTGCTATTGCATTTGCCGCATTTGAAAGCGGTGAAGAAGATATACTTTTTATAACTCCAAGTGACCATCTTATAAAAAATCAAAAAGAATATAAACAAGCCATAGATAAAGCTAAAAAATTAGCTACTCAAGGATATTTGGTTACTTTTGGGATTATACCAAAAGAACCTCACACAGGATATGGATATATAGAAGCAAATGGAGAAGATGT
>JALTBU010000192.1 GCA_027008345.1 Nautiliaceae bacterium
TAAATTCTTTGTAAAGAGATACAAACCTGACCGCTGTTTGCAAAAGCCCCAACGGCACATCTAGAAGCCGCTAAATCTAAATCGGCTGAGTTTTCTACAAAAGTAGCCGCGTTTCCTCCAAGTTCTAATGTTACTTTTTTTATTCCTGCATTTTGAATAATAATTTTTCCAACCGGCACACTTCCTGTAAAACTGATAACTCTAGGAATAGGGCTTTTTACTAAAGTGCTTCCAACCTCAGCATCTCCATAAACCACATTAAGCATACCAGGAATTGCATATTCACTTTCAATAAATAATTTTGCAAAAGCGAAGGCTGTGTATGGAGCTTCCGGAGTTGGTTTTAACACTACGCTGTTTCCGGCAATTAATGCCGGGGCTATTTTATGAGCTACAAGATTTAAAGGGAAATTAAAAGGAGTAATAGCCACAACTACACCTGCTGGGACTCTTTTGTAAAAACTTATAGTTTTAGCTCCGCTTTTAGTGGCATCGGTTGGAATGGTTTCTCCTAAAATATGATATCCCTCAGCTGCACATATTTTTAGATTTTCTATACATCTATTTACTTCAATTTTTGCCTGTGAAAGTGGTTTTGCCACTTCAAGTGTAATATATTTTGCAAATTTATCTTTTTTTTCTTCAAGTTTATTTGCAACATCTTCAATTAACGCAATTCTTTGATAAAGAGGGGATTTTTTAGTTTTTTCAAAAGCTTTTTTCGCCGCTTTTAAAGCCTCTTTTGCGTCTTCAATAGTGCATTTTACATATTTAGTGGAGGTTTTTTTTGTGTAAGGATTTATAATTTCTTTAATTTCTCCTTCAATTTCTTTTGCATTTATTATTTTTTTTGCAATAAGTGACATTTTTACTCCTTTTTTCTATTCTAATTTAACTACAAAGATAAAAATATAACAGCTCAGTGCTTCATTTTGCTTCGCAAAATTTTCATTAAATTACCAAAAAAACGCCGTAAAGCCCTCGGCTTTAGCCGTAGGGATATAAGGCGATAAAAAGTTGATAGGAAGTTTATCTTCCTTAAAACTTTTTTATTATTGTATTATATAAAAATATTTTATTATAATACAAATATGAAATGCGTAGATAAATATAAATCAAACAGAAATGTTGTTTATTCCTGTAAATATCACATTGTTTGGTGTCCTAAATACAGAAGAAAAGTATTAATAGGAGAAGTAGAAAAAAAGTTAAAAGAAATAATACAAGAAGTAGCCAAAGAATGTGATGTAGAAATAATAGAAATGGAAACTGATAAAGACCATATTCATATTCTTTGCGAAGTTGACCCTCAATTTGGAGTTAACAAATTTGTAAAACTTGCAAAAGGCAGAAGCAGTAGAATATTAAGAGAGGAATTTCCTCATTTAAAAAGCAAACTTCCTACACTTTGGACAAATAGTTATTTTGTAGCAACGGTAGGCG
>JALTBU010000193.1 GCA_027008345.1 Nautiliaceae bacterium
TTTTAAATCTTTTTCGATTTTCTTCTATTTCATTTAAAATTTCACTAAGCTCCTTAATCGCTAATGCTAAATCTCCGCTCTCTTCACCAAGTTTAATCATTGCAAGAGTGATAATTCCAAAATTTTTTTCATATGGCTTAAAAGAATTGCTAAGCGAATACCCTGAATTAATTTTATTATAAACTTCTTCCAGTATTTTTTTAAGTTTCTTATTTTTTATACCTGTAAGTAATTCGGAAAGAGCATTATCTATGGATATTCCGGCATCAAGCATTACATATAACTGATCTAAAACAGCAATAAATTCTTCATTGTTTATTTTTTCTGAAAAAACATATTTTTTTATTTTTTCCATTAAACTTGGTTGGTTTATTTCAGAAATGTTTTTAATAATTCCGTTATATTTTCTTCTAAATTCTTTTAATGCTTCATAAGTAGAAGAAGCCTTTATTCTTACACTTTTTAATTTACCTTTTTGAATATAATCAATTTTATATACTGTCAATTTTAACAACCCTTAAAATTTCTTCTATTGTTGTCACCCCTTCTTTTAATTTAAGTAAAGCGTCATCAACCATAGAAATAAATCCATTCGCTTTTGCAAGCTGAAATATCGCACTTCTTTCTTTCCCTTCGGCAATAAGATTTGAAATTTCTTCTGTTATAATCAAAACTTCGCTTATCATCTCCCTTCCTAAATATCCACTAAAATTGCACATTTTACAACCGGTCCCTTTGTAAAATGTTATATTTTCATCTTGTATATATTTTTTTATTTTTTCAATCTCATTTTTTTCGGGTTTATAAATTTTCTTACAATAAGGGCATATTTTCCTGATAAGTCTCTGCGCAAGTACTCCAAGAAGAGTTTCAGCAACCATATAAGGCTCAGCACCCATTTGTATAAGTCTTGTAATTGTACTTATTGCATCATTTGTATGTAATGTAGCAAGTACCAAATGCCCTGTAAGAGCCGCCTGGGTGGAAGTTTTCAAAGTATCAGAATCCCTAACCTCACCTATCATAATAATATCAGGATCCTGTCTTAAAATATTTTTAATTATACCTGCAAAATTTAAACCTATTTTGTAATTTACAGGTATCTGCTGAATCAAAGGGAGCTCATATTCAATAGGGTCTTCCACTGTAATTATTTTTTTTTGAGGACCTTTTAATTCATTAAGCGCAGCATATAAAGTAGTTGTTTTACCGCTTCCAGTAGGACCAGTCACATATACCATACCATAAGGTAAATGTATAAGGTATTCAAACCTTTTAAGATTATACTCACTCATTCCAAGTTCATTCATTTTCAAAAGTATTTTTTCCTGATCTAAAATCCTAAGCACTACACTCTCTCCATACATCACAGGGGCAGTAGAAATCCTAAAATCATAATTTTTTCCATCATATTCTTTTGAAAAGCGTCCATCTTGGGGTTTTCTTTTTTCGCTAATATCAAGAGAAGCCAATAATTTTATTTTAGACACCAATGGAAAATATATATCTTTATCAAAAGAAAACAACTCATTTAAAACACCATCAATCCGACCTCTAATTATAAAATTAAATTTTTGAGGTTCAATATGTATATCAGTACATCTTTTTTCGATTGCATCTTTTAAAATAAAATCAACAAACTCATCTATTGCCCCGCTTGAAAGAACAGCAGTTTCATTTAAATCCTGTCTTATTTTTTTAATAAGTTCTTTTGCTTTTAAGTATTTTTTTATATTATCAATAATATGAAGAATGTCTTTTGTTAATGCAATATATATTTTAGGAGTTTTCCCAACGATTCTTTCAATCATATCAAATATATCATAATTAAGTGGATCTGCTGTGGCAATATGTATAAAATTTTCATCTTCTTTAAAAGGTAAAACAAGATTTTCTTCAAGAAGTGATACAGGAAAAGATGTTAGAATTTCATAATCCATTTTTTCAGTGTATAAATCAATAAATTCAACTCCTAGCTGCTTAGACAATATTTTTAAAAGAGCTTCTTCTTTAACAAACCCTAAATCGATAAGTATTTCACCAAGCCGTTTATAAATACCTTTTGATTTTAATTCTTGCTGTTTTTCAATGGCTATTTGAAGTTCTTCGGGTGTTATAATTCCTTCTTTTATAAGCAAATCACCAAGCTTTATTTTTTGTCTTATCATCTAAACCAGTGCCTTTTTAAAAGTTTATTGTTTTTATATTCATCAATAAAAAGTTTATCGCCGTCTTTATAAACTTTAATTATTTCTTCATTATAATCAAGCACAATAATATTTTTACTTTTTTTATATTCTTTATTTTTTATTTTATAAAATACATGTGAAATTATATAATCTGTATCTGGAAGATTAAAATTATTTAAAATTAGTTTATCAAACATAAATGAATATAAAAGCTTTTTTTGCATATAAATTGTTAATAAATAAATAGAATTAAGTCTTCCGATTTTTGTATGTTTCAGCTTTTTTATAATAAAAGGAAGTAAATAAAGTCTATCGGTTTTAACACAGCTTATACCCACAAGACTTAATACTTTTTCATCGGTTATAGAGTTAATCATTTTTATATTACATATTTTTTTATATTTATGATTTTTAAAATCGTTTAATATATTTCCATAAGTAATACAAATCGATAATAAAAGGAAAAAAAATTTATTTTTCATCTATTTCCTTAATAAGTTTTTTAATCTCCTTATTATTATAATAAGAATCATAAATTTTTAAAAGTTTAATTGCCTCTTCTTTTTTCCCTTCACCATATAAAGCCTTTGCACTCAATATCCAAGACAATGGATTTCTTTTATTTTGGATATTCGCAAGTTTAGCCCATTTTAATGCTTTTTTAAAATCTTTTTTTTCAAGATATTTTTTAGACAGGTTTATACATGTCTCAAAAGAGGGAATTTGTTGTGTTTGAATTATTATCTTTTGGTTTCGGGTTTGATTTTTATCTTGTTTTACTGATTTTTGTATTTTTTCTTTAAAATCAATTTTTAAATCTATTAAAGGTAAAAGTTTTTGATTTATTTTTACAGAATGTTTTTTAATTTGTTTTATTTCAGTTTTTTTTGTCTTTTGAACTGATGTTTGATGCTTTTTAAGTATAAAAGACGGTTTAGTTAAACTATTTAATATATAAAATAAAAAAAATCCTGAAATTAATAGAAATAACATTATTAATAAAATTAATATTATTAAATTTCTTTTTCTTTTCTTACATTCTTTTTCAAGCTCGTAAAATGTCATTTTAGCTCCAGTTCAATAAGAGCCATTGTTAAAATACAATTATCAATTTTTTTGTATTCTAAATTGTTTCTTAAAGAAAAATCCAATAGATTCAATGCGGTGAAAATTATTTTTTTTGAAAGTCTGAAATTCCCTTTTGAATATTTATAAATTTTTTTAAGAATTTTTTTTGTGATTATTTCCGGATAATTACTCTCTTGAAATTTTTTCATTACATATTTTTCAAATTCTTCATAATTTAATGGTTTCATATATATTTTTTCATAGTATCTTGAATGAAACTGAGGTTTTTTTATTATATTTTCACCCTCTTTTTCATGCATTGCAAAAAGAATCTGTATTCCTCTGTCAGATAACACTCTTAATTTTTCTATTTCTTCATTACTCAAAAGCTGAGCTTCATCTATTAAAAGGGTTTTATTTTTATCTATTTCATCATAATTACTAAAATTTTGATATTTTTCCGGAAATTTATTTAAAAGATAATTTATCATAAATGTCTTTCCGCTTCCCGGCTTTCCAAGAAGAAAGATTAAATTATTTTTGCTTGAAAGTATCTCTTCTTTTACAATTTCAAAATTAAAATATGAAAAAAAATCTTTAATGTCAATACTGTCTCTAAATTTTTCTATAAGATTATTTAACATCAAGTTCCTCTAAACTCGGAATTTTGTCAAAACCGTAATCTTTTAATGTTTTTTTTACTTTAAAATCAATAATATGAGGAGTTATTACAAATACAAGTTCTTTTTTTGATGTTATCTTTTCTCTTGAAGAAAAAAGATATTTTATTAAAGGAATTTCTTTAAGTACCGGTATTCCGTTTACTTTTAACTGTTCATCGTTTGTAATAAGCCCTCCAAGTACCAGGGTTTCATTATTTTTAAGCTTTACAACACTCATAAGTGTATTGTCTTTGGTATCCGGGGGCATCTCCCTGTTATTTTGCTTTAACTGATTAATATCTTTAAATGAACTTATTTTAGGATTTATGCTGAGAATTATCTCTCCGTTATCGCTTATTTGAGGTGTAATATCCAAAAGAACCCCTATAAATTTTGAATCAATTGTATATGAAACAGTAGGATTTCCATTTTCTGTCTGTGTTATTTGGGAAGCATATTTATAATATACAGTATCTCCTATACTTATAATTGCTTTTTGAGAATTAAGTGTTACTATCTTAGGATTTGAAATAGAATTAACATTCCCATTTTGTGCCAAAAAGTTTAAAAACGCGCCTAAATTAAATGTTGCGGAATTAAAAACCGATTCGCTGCCTGCAATATATCTGCCCCTGATTGGTTTTGAGACATCAGGTAAAGAGAGTGAAAAATTAGACCAGTCTATACCTGTTTTGTGCGAACTTGAAAGTTCTACGCTGTAAATATGTACATCTATTAGCACTTCCCTTCTTAATCTGTCATTCAATGTTTTAAGATATTCAGATATTTCATTAAGCTGTTTTTTGGTACCGGTAACCGTCACAAGCCCCGCATTTTTGTCAATTACAGGCTCTTTATACATATTGTCTGTGTTGTGCAATATATTTTTTAAATTATTTGCCAGATCTTTCCAAAAATCAAAAGAATAAGCAGTTTTAAGATTATTTGTTGTTGAATTTAAATCACTGTTTCCCGAAATTGTATTTGGTATAAAATCTATTTTGAAAGTTTTTGTATTA
>JALTBU010000194.1 GCA_027008345.1 Nautiliaceae bacterium
TGTGGTGGCAAGAAGGTAATACTGTAATGCTTGCTACACTGACTTATAACCCTGATGAATTGGTAGAAGAAGATTTTGTACCTCTTGTGGTTCAATATGTGGAAAAAGCATATGCAGTAGGTAAAATTCCTGCCGGATTTGTAAAAAGAGAACAAAAACCAGGAGATTTTGAAACTTTAACCGCAAGAATTGTAGATAGAAGCCTAAGGCCTCTTTTTCCAAAAGAATATGGATACAATACAATTATTACAGTAATGGCTCTTAGTGCGGATGAAGAGAGTGATTTACAGCTTGCTGCCATGAATTCTGCAGCAGCTTGTATGTATTTAAGCTCACTTCCTTTTGCAAAAATGGTGCACGCGGTAAGAATTACAAGAATTGATGGAGAAATAATTGTAAATCCGACTTTAAGCCAGCTTGAAAGCGGGGATTTTAATCTGTTTGTTACAGGTACTAAAGATGAACTTTTAATGATAGAATATGCTTCGCAGGGACAAGAGGAAATTGAAATTATCCCAGTTGAAGATGTAATGCTTGATGGTGTGCCTGTTGAAAATACTATTACTAAATACAGAACAAATGAAATAAGTGAAGATGAACTTATTGAAATTTTAAAAATTGCACAAGAACACATTAAAAAGGGTGCTGAGGTTTATGAAAATGCCCTAAATGCGTTTGTAAAAGAAAAAATTGAGTTTGAAGAAAGAAAAGAGATTGATTTAACGCCGTATATCAAACTAATTAAAGAGCAATATTCAGATGAATTGAAAGAAATAATTAAACATTTAAGTAAAAGCGAAAGAGATTACCTCCTTAAACAGTTTGCAAGAAAAATTGCTAAAACTTTAAATGAAGAAGAAAATTTCGAATTTATACTTAAAGCTGTAAAAGAAGTAAAAAGAGAAATAGTAAGAGGACAGATATTATATGAAGGCATCAGGGCTGATGGCAGAAAACTTGATGAGATCAGACCTATTACGATTGAGACAAATCTCCTTCCAAGAGCGCACGGAAGCTGTCTGTTTACAAGAGGTCAAACGCAGGCCCTTGCTGTTGCAACAAGAGGTGGGGATATGGATGCTCAGGTTTATGCACATCTGACTGACAAAGAAGAAAAACTTGAAAAATTTATGCTTCATTATAATTTTCCTTCATTTGCAGTAGGTGAAGCTGAAAGACTCGGACCGCCAAGTAGACGTGAGCTTGGACACGGTAACCTTGCGAAAAGAGCTATTGAGCCGTTAATCGACCCTGAATTTGATGAAACTGTAAGGGTTGTTAGTGAAATACTTGAAAGCAACGGTAGCTCATCAATGGCGACAGTTTGCGCAGGTTCTCTTTCACTTAAAGCTGCAAAAGTTCCTCTTTTAAAACTTGCAGCAGGAATTGCGATGGGAATGGTCAGCGAAGGTGATAAATATGCAATTTTAACTGA
>JALTBU010000195.1 GCA_027008345.1 Nautiliaceae bacterium
ATAACACACTACAAATACAAAGCCCCATAAACCCCACTCTCCTTTCCAATAGGCAAATTAACACTCATCAAAGGCTTATACTGCCCCAAAGTTCGCTCTATTCTCGCATAAAGGGACTGGTTAGCAAAGGTTTCACCTGTTAATACTACTGTTTTGGTATCAACCTTTTCAATGAGTTGAGGTACAATCTCTCCAATGTAATCTCCAAAAGACTCATAGATACTGTAACACATATAAGCATTCTTAACATCACCTAACTGATAGCTCATAATAGAGGTTAAAAAAGCATAGTTATCAAAACGGTTATCTTTAACTCTGGTGTCTATCTGTAGTCCACCCTTACCTAAAAAGCTTAATGCTTCAGCAGATATTCCCTCTAAACTCTCATCTTCTAAACCTAAAGCGATGGCTGTTACTTCAAAAATATCCTTGTCTCCCTCTAGGTTATCGAGTCGCTCCCACACTTTTGGGTAGGCTCTTTTATAGTTTTCAACCAATCGGTCAGAACCCTCTCTTAGTGTGGCTATCTTCTCCCAAAGATTATCGGACTCAAAAGCAATAGGTGGCACAGCATCAATAACCTGTTTACCGTTGTAGTATAAAAAGTGCAAACTCCCATCAAAATGTACCCCAATCGCCTTTTGACCTATTCGGTTATGTTCTGCTAAGACCGAAAGCATAGAGGCTTCATACTGCTTAAATCGTACCTCATTAGAGTGTCCACTCTCAAAATCTTCACTCTCCAAAACATAAAACTCATCGGTAGTCACTCTATCAAAAAGCTCAATAGAGTCTATTATCTTCTTACCATCAACCTCTACACAAGCCAAATCGTGTGCTAGGGTTACTCTATTTTTAGCTTGATAGACTTTAGTTGGGTAGCAAATTCTCTCTCCTGAGACAAAGAGCTTTCTGTCTTGATTTATAAAGAGTTTGGTATCTCTTTGAGGATTAATAGGCATATCAAAATCGACCAAAAAATCTGCATCTTCATCACTATCACACTCAACATAGGCGATGTACTCCAACCCTGCACTTAGTATCTCTTTGGCTAAAAGCATGGTCATACCATCATCAGGATACTTCACCAATACCGAAGAGCCATAAAGCTCTTTTAGCTCATCAGACTTGGTAGCCACACGTAACATAGGTCGCTCAATACTAAGTAGAGCATTAAACTCCTGCTCTACCATCATAAGGTGTTTGTTGAAACCACTTGCCGAAGCCATAAGCAGTATGTTAGAGGTTGATTTTTCTGCTTTAAAGAACTTTCTATAGCCATGCATCGTCTTCATAAGCACACTTTTACCCGAAGCAATCGCTCGTCCACTTACCTCAAAGAGCTTTCTGTAGTCCCCCTTATTGAGTGCCATGTGTTCACTCTCTTTGTCCACCATTCGTAACCCAATACCACACTCAATACAAGAG
>JALTBU010000196.1 GCA_027008345.1 Nautiliaceae bacterium
AAAAAATATTTATATCATAAAAAATAAAAAAAAGCAAGAAGAAATTATTTAACTTCTACTTCAGCTCCTGCTTCTTCAAGCGCTTTTTTAATTTCTTCTGCTTCTTCTTTGCTTACAGCTTCTTTAATTGTGCTTGGAGCACCATCAACGATTTCTTTTGCTTCTTTTAATCCAGCACCAGTAATTTGTCTTACAACTTTAATTACATTAATTTTTTTAGCACCTGGGTTTTTAAGTATTACATCAAATTCAGTTTTTTCTTCTGCTGCTTCTCCACCTGCTGCACCAGCACCTGCAACTACTGTTGGTTGTGCGCTTACGTCAAATTTTTCTTCGAAAAGTTTTACTAATTCATTTAATTCTTTAACTGTTAGGTTTTCAATAGTTTCTAAAATTTGTTCAAAAGTACATGCCATTTTGACTCCTTCTTTATTATTTTATTCTTGTTCTTTTTTTTCGATAAGTTTATTTAATCCCCATGCAAATTTTGCGATTGGAGCTTTCATCATAAATGCAACCATACCAAGCAATTCGTCTTTTGTAGGAAGTTTACTTACTTCTTCAACATATGCTGCATCTTTTACTTCACCCTCAATTACTGCACCTTTAATTTTAAAAGTGTCTTTGTAATCTTTTGCATGTTTTGTAATTATTTTTGCAAGAGTGATTTGATCCTCACCCCATAAAAATATGTTGTTTTCTTCAAATTCAACTTCAATACCATTGTTTGCAAAAGCAATTTTAGCTAACGTATTTTTAACTATTTTTGCTTTTCCTTCAGCTTCTTTTACTGCTTTTCTTAATTTTTCAAGGTCTTTTACACTCTGACCTTTAAAATCTGCATAAAATACACTTACATCTTTTGTAAACTCATTGCTGAGTTCATCAACAATTTGTTTTTTGAGTTCTTTTTTCATAAAGCTCCTTTCACTTAGACTCGGCAGGAAATTAAGGCTAAGCCTCCTGCTTTCTAAGTCATTTAGACTTAGGCAACGCCTCTTATTTATATTCTGCTAATTCGTTAATATCTATATTTACACTTGGACTCATAGTCAAACTAAGAGCTGCATTTTGAATATATCTACCTTTTGCACTTGCAGGTTTCATTTTATTAATTTTTTCAACAAATGCTTTCGCATTTTCATATATTTTTTCTGCGTCAAAACTTGCTTTACCAATTCCTACGTGCATATTACCTTTTTTATCTACTCTAAAATTAACTTGACCAGCTTTTGCATTTTTAACAGCCTGTGCAACATCCATTGTCACAGTTCCAGTTTTAGGATTTGGCATAAGACCCTTAGGTCCTAAAATTCTACCAAATTTACCAAGTTTACCCATCATATCAGGAGTTGCGATTAAAATATCAAAATCAAGATTACCATTTTGAATCATTTCAAGTACTTCATCTTCTCCTACAATATCAGCTCCTGCTGCTTTAGCTTCTTCTGCTTTATCACCTTTTGCAAGAACAGCAACTTTGACAGTTTTACCAGTTCCGTGAGGTAATACAACACTTCCTCTAATCATTTGATCAGCATGTCTTGGATCAACGCCAAGTTTTAATGCAAGTTCTACTGTTTCATCAAATTTTGCAGATTGTAATTCTTTTACTTTTTCAGCGGCTTCTTTTAATGAATATACATCTTTATCAATTTTTTTAAGAAGCTCTAAATATCTCTTACCATGTTTTTTTGCCATTTTCACTCCTACGTAGTTTTTCTACTTCCACTTCTGTGGTATTAATCAACTATTTCTATACCCATACTTCTAGCACTACCTGCTATTGTTCTCATAGCAGCTTCTAAGTCATCAGTATTTAAATCAGGCATTTTTTTCTCAGCTATTTCTTTAAGTTGAGCTTTTGTTATTTTTCCAACTTTATCTTTTAATGGGTTACTACTACCTTTTTGAATTCCTGCTGCTTTTTTTAATAAGTCTGTAACAGGAGGTTGTTTAGTTATAAATGTAAAACTTCTATCATTATAAACAGTAATTTCAACAGGAATTATATAACCCATCATATCTTTTGTTTTTTCATTAAATGCTTTACAAAACTCCATAATATTAATACCTCTTTGCCCTAATGCAGGACCAACTGGAGGTGATGGATTTGCTTTACCTGCTGGGATTTGAAGTTTTAATACTTCTACTACTTTTTTTGCCATCCCTAATCCTTTATACTATTTTTTCTACTTTTGTATAATGTATTTCAACTGGTGTGCTTCTACCAAAAATAGTTACATTTAGTTTTAGCATACCTTTTTCATAATCGAAATCTTCAACTTCACCAGTAAAGTTAGCAAAAGGACCTTCATTAATTCTTACTATTTCGCCTTCTTCAAAGCTAACTTTAGGTTTAGGAGCAGATTTTTGTTTTGCTTTTTGCAATATGAGTTCAACATCTTCTTTTTTTAGAGGAGTTGGTTTTTTAGATTCGCCAATGAATCTACCAACTTTTGGAAGAGATTGGATTTTATGCCATAGTCCAGTATCTAAATCAGCTTCTAAAAATACATATCCAGGATAAATACTTCTTTCATAGATTTTCTTTTTTCCATTTTTCACTTCAATAACTGATTCGGTAGGTACAACAACTTCACCAATTTTATCATCAAGTTTTAATTCTTTTTTTAAATTTTCAATAGCTTTTTTAACAGCTAATTCACTTCCAGAATATACTTGAAGTGCGTACCATTGTTTGTTATTTTCCATGTTTATCCTTATAATACCGCTTTTAGAATACCGCTCATTATCAAATCAACTAAACTTAAAAACAGTGTAATTGCTGTTACCATAACCGTTACAGATATAAAAGATTGTTTTACTTCATTTTTAGTTGGAAATATAACTTTATCTAATTCTGCTTTTGCTTCTTTTACGTATTCTATAAAAGCTTGTATTTTATTCATATTTACCTCTTCCAAAAATTGGCTTTTAATGGCAGGGCAGGAGGGACTCGAACCCCCAACAAGCGGTTTTGGAGACCGCCGCTCTACCATTGGAGCTACTGCCCTGTGGAGCGGGCGACGGGACTCGAACCCGCGACCCTCAGCTTGGAAGGCTGACGCTCTAGCCAACTGAGCTACGCCCGCTCATTTAGACCTGTAAAACAAGCCTAAATGAAAGGGCAAAAGCCCGAAATTATAATTTTGATTCTTTATGAACAGTATGTTTATTACACCATTTACAATATTTTCTAATTTCAAACTTTTCTGGATGCTTTCTTTTTTCTTTTGTTGTATGATAATTAAATCTACCACATTCTGTACATTTTAGATGAATAATTTCTCTCATCTTATTCCTTTAAAAATAAGGGAGAACCCTTATTCGATAATTTTTGTAACTACCCCAGCACCTACAGTTCTACCACCTTCTCTGATAGCAAATCTTGTCCCTTCTTCAAGTGCAATTGGAGCAATTAATTCAACAGTTAATTTTACATTATCCCCAGGCATAACCATTTCTACACCTTCTGGTAATTGAATAGTACCAGTAACATCAGTTGTTCTGATGTAGAATTGTGGTCTATATCCATTAAAGAATGGTTTATGTCTACCACCTTCTTCTTTTGTTAATGCATAAACTTCTGCTTCAAATTTTGTATGAGGTGTAATACTTCCAGGTTTAGCAAGAACCATACCTCTTTCAACTTCATCTTTACCAATACCTCTTAGAAGTACTCCTACGTTATCACCTGCTTGAGCTTCATCCATTTCTTTTCTGAACATTTCAATACCAGTAACTTTTGTAGTTCTTGTTGGTTTAAATCCAACGATATCTACATCATCACCAAGTTTTAAAACACCTCTTTCAATTCTACCAGTTACAACAGTACCTCTTCCTGAAATAGAGAATACGTCTTCAATTGGCATTAAGAAATCTTTATCTGTATCTCTTTCTGGTGTTGGGATATATTCGTCAACTGCATCCATAAGTTCCATAATTTTTTCTGACCATTCACCAAGTTGACCAGCTTTTACTTCTTCAAGTGCTTTAAGAGCTGAACCAGCAATTACAGGAGCATTATCACCATCAAATTCATATTCGCTAAGAAGTTCTCTAACTTCCATTTCAACAAGTTCTAATAATTCTTCATCATCAACCATATCCATTTTGTTTAAGAATACAACGATTGCTGGAACACCAACTTGTCTTGAAAGAAGAATATGCTCTCTTGTTTGTGGCATAGGACCATCAGTTGCCGCAACAACTAGAATAGCTCCGTCCATTTGCGCTGCACCAGTAATCATGTTTTTTACGTAGTCGGCATGCCCTGGACAGTCAACGTGAGCATAATGTCTTTTTTCAGTTTCATATTCAACGTGAGATGTATTAATTGTAATACCTCTTTGTCTTTCTTCTGGTGCATTATCGATTTGATCATAATCTTTAAGTTCTGCAAAACCTTTTTGCGCAAGAACACCAGAAATAGCCGCTGTTAAAGTAGTTTTACCGTGGTCAACGTGCCCGATAGTACCAATATTAACATGTGGTTTAGTTCTTTGGAATTTTTCTTTTGCCATTTTATTCCTCCATTTAAAATTTTTATAAATTAGCTCTCTTATGAACTCCAACAAGGCCTTGCTGGAGCCCATAGGCGGGATTGAACCGCCGACCTCTTCCTTACCAAGGAAGTGCTCTGCCACTGAGCTATATGGGCAAAAACACTGCTAGCAATGTTTTATTTAACAATAAAACAGTTTTTTGGGAGTAATTGAGCAGACAACACTTTCAGAAGTTTGCTCAGCTCCCAGTTTGTCATGACTGGAGCGGGCGACGGGACTCGAACCCGCGACCCTCAGCTTGGAAGGCTGACGCTCTAGCCAACTGAGCTACGCCCGCTCAATGGTGGTGGGGGCAGGATTCGAACCTGCGAAGGCGAACGCCAAC
>JALTBU010000197.1 GCA_027008345.1 Nautiliaceae bacterium
AATTATCTCTTCTATTTTTTCTCCAGCACCATTTCGCATGAGCAGTACAAACCGGATTTAATTTACCATAGCTTATTACTGTTAATTTTTTAGGGTCAACTCCAAGTTTAATTAAAGCATTTTTTACGGTATTTGCTCTTCTAAGTCCTAGTGCATAATTATACTCTTCAGTCCCCCACTCATCGCAGTTACCTTCTATTCTTATAGTATAATTTTTATTGTTTTCTTTAATCATTTTAGCTAATTTTTCAACTTTTGGCCACTCGGAAGGTTTTATATTATATTTATCAAAATCAAAATATACAACTACCTTAGAAATATCTTTTGCAAATTGCTGAGAATTAATAGATTTATTATTAATATTCTCTAAAGCTGCTTGAGGCTCAATATTTTCTGTTTGTATCTCAGCGTTAGCGGTATTTACAGTTGCGTTTTGTTCTATAGGTGCATTCTCATTAGATTTTTGCACCGCTTTTGTAGATTGAGTGGTATTTGTTTCTACCGCATTTTCTAAAGTCGGCTGCTTAGAACATCCAGTAACTAACAATAAAGCACCTATCGCACTTATAATCAATTTTTTATTCATTATCTTACTCCTTTAGTTTACTTACCAATCAAAAGATTGTAATATTTTTGGCAAATTATAATAAAAAATTTTATTTTCATTTAGGCGTATTATACCAATTTTACTAAAAAAATTCTCTCTTTTTATAAACATAATTGAAGTTCCATCAACAGAAAAATTTGGATTCATATTTTGGCCTCCGTATGTAAGTCTTTTTAGACTTTCATTATTTTTATTTACTAAAAAAAGATTAAATGTATTAGGCTTAAAAGCGTTATTACTCTCTCTTGAAGAGATTACCATTTTATCATTAAAAGTATCAACCCCTACTTGATTTTTACCTTGATATAAAACTTTTGAGACAACACCTGTTTTTAAATTTTTAGCAAAAACATAAGGTCTTCCAAATCTATCTGAAATAAAAGCAATACTATCTTTTCCCCAAAATTTTCCATTTACATCAATTCCTGGATATTTTGTAATTTGAATTAATTTATGATTTTTATACATATAAACATCAGGCATTCCATTTGGTGCAAGAGTTAATAATATCTTTCCATTTTTAACATCAGAAACGGTAAGCATTCCCTGAGTTGATAAAATTTTACTCATTTTTCCTGTGTAAATATTAAATTTATATAAAACAGGAAGTCTTTGCATTTTTGTAAAATAGATAACTCTTTGTTTCTCATCTGCCCATTTTGGAAAAATATTAAGCCCTCCTGATATTAATAATTTTTTATAAGAAAGAGTATAATCGCTCAAATATATATTAGCTTCTTTTGGAGCAATTAAAAGAGAATAAATAACTTTTCTTATTAAAAATTTTGCACTAGGCATTTGAAAATATCTGTTTAT
>JALTBU010000198.1 GCA_027008345.1 Nautiliaceae bacterium
CTTCCGGCAATTATACGTAAAAATAGAAATCAGGCGGCGAGAGAAGTTGAAAACTTATTAAAAGAATACAAAGCCGATATTTTAGTAGTAGGACTTCCTGAGACAAATGAAGAAATGCAAAGAAGAATAAAACATTTTGTATCTTTAATTAATTTTGACGGTAAAATTGAATTTGTAGATGAAAGCTACACAAGTGCAGTGGTGGAAGAAGAGATGAAAGGCAAAATAAAATACAAAAGAGACGGAAGAGTTGACTCTTTGGTTGCTAAGATGTTACTTGAGAGGTTTTTAACTTCTTATAAAAAGAATCAATAAATTCACTTTTTTGTGCTAAAAATCCTGTTATATTATCAACTTCTGTTTTATTTCTGTTTTCAAAATCAATCTGCATACTCATTTTACTTTCATATGGAATATTCAAAGCCTGTTTTATTACCCTCTCTTTTTCTCCGCTTAAATCCACACCGTAATTTTTAGCAATTTTTATAACTTCGTCAATAAATTTTTCAACTTCGTCTCTTTTGTTTTCCATAATCCAGCCAGTTGGTTTCCCATAATAACTTTGAAGGGTTGCAAAAGTGGAAATAAACAGATATTTTTTCCATATATCTTTATCAATGTTATCAGAAAATTTGATTTTTAAATCACAATTTTTAAAAATTTCTCTTAATTTTTCATCATCTTCAACACACAGATAAAAAAGAGGTGTTTTTTTATGAATAATGTTGTTTTCTTTGTTTGAGAGTATATAAATACAAGCTTTTTTATAATTAAAATCCTTAAATTTTTCAAAATGTCCTATTCCATTAAGTATCGGTACTACAATACCATTTTCTTTTAAATATTTCGGTAAAATTTTTATTACATCAGCCAAATGGTAACTCTTTGTTGTTACAAAAACCACATCATATTTTCCTTCTAATTCATCAAACTGGATTTCATCTATTTTATCAACATCTTTAACTTTTAAATGTTTAACTTCTCCCCTGCTTCCTAACACGCTCACATAATTACCACATTTTTTAAGTTTATAAGCAAGATATCCACCTACCCCTCCGGGACCTATTATCAATACTTTCATTTTTTTCTCCTATATTTTTCTCCTAAAAACACACCTGCAACAATCCCTAAAAAAATAACTATCCATAAAATTTCACCGACTAAATCTTCCATTTTCAAATTCCTTATACATCAACAAACTTTCCTATTTACCCATTCACCAATCCACTCATTCACTCATCCACTCATCTACTCATTCACCTTCTCCAAAACCACCCCGCATTCCATATGCTCAGTATAAGGGAATTGGTCAAAAAATGCAAACGCTTTTATTTTCCTGTTTTTAGCCAGAGTTTTCAAATCTCTTTGAAGTGTTTCAGGATTGCATGAAATATAAATTATATTATCAAATAAATTGACA
>JALTBU010000199.1 GCA_027008345.1 Nautiliaceae bacterium
AAGCCTGATGATACAAATGCAAAAAATGCTTTTTATAGACTCAAAGAGTTTATCTTAGATTCAAATGCATCAAAACCGGCAAAAAATACTTTTGATATTTCATTTTATGAAATTCCTTATAAAGGCTGGTTTAGTAAAGAGAGCTTAAATTACTGGCATTATAAAAAGATTTATCAGGAGTGGTTTGATGATGTTTTAGATGAGCTTCATAAATTTTTTAGAGAATACTATAAATATCTGGAATATGAATTTTTCAAAAATCTTTTCTATTTTTATGATAAATATAAACAGCAAAAATGGAACTTTAAAAAAGAAGAAAATCTTTTAGATTTTAAGGATATTGAGCATTTGGTGTATGATTTGCTTCAAGGGCAAAAGATAGATAGCGACTTTTTGTATTTTAGGCTTGATAGTAAAATAAACCATATTTTAATAGATGAATTTCAAGATACTTCGATAACCCAGTGGGAGATTTTTGAGCCAATTGTTACAGAAATAGCAAGCGGGGTTGGAAGAAAAGATTTTAGAAGTTTTTTTTATGTAGGGGATATAAAACAGTCAATTTATAGATTTAGAGGCGGAAGAAAAGAGCTTTTTGAGGAAGTTGCTAAAAAATACAAGCCTTTTGGGCTTGAAATGGAAGAACTTAAAATTAATTTCAGAAGTGCAAAAAACATAGTTGAATTTGTAAATGAAAAATTTAATTTAAATGAAAAACCTCACAGAAATGACGATGGTTATGTTGAGGTTGATGAAATAACAAAAGAAGACGCATTTGAAAAAATATATGAAAAAATTGAATTTTTAAATAAAAACGGTGTGGCAGATGAAGATATTGCCATTTTAGTTTATAAAAATGATGATATTTTAAAAATCGGGGAATTTTTAGAAAGCAGAGGTAAAAAAGTAGTAACTGCAAAAAAAGCAAAGGTTTTAGCGCAAAAAAGTGCAAAAGCAATTGTATCTTTAATGAAATATATTGAAAATCCTCAAAAACAAATTGAGCTTTTAAATTTCCTCTCACTCATAGGCAAAAAATGGGGAGAAAATGTTGATATTAAAATTAATAGACCTGTAAAAATGATAAAAGAGATTATGAATAAGTATGATTTAGTGGATGAAGCAAGTTTAAAACTTTTATATCATTCAAGAAAATATGACACTCTTTTTGATTTTGTCAGGGATATTGATAATTTCAAAGAAGAGATGCCTATTAAAGAATTTGAGGGTATTACGATAATGACTATTCATAAAAGTAAAGGACTTGAGTTTAAAAATGTAATAGTTGTAGACAGACTCAGCAAAGAAAATCCGGATAGAAGCAATATCTTGTTTTATTATGATGGCGTAAAACTTAAAGATTTGAAACTTAAACTTCCAAACAGGGAAGTTGTAGATAATGAATATAAAGAGGCAG
>JALTBU010000200.1 GCA_027008345.1 Nautiliaceae bacterium
CCTGAATTCTATAGTTATTTATTACCCACTCATAAATAGCTTTTGCTTTTGCTCTTATAGTGCTAAATTCTTTTGTTTTTCCTAAAACTTCGTTTCCGATTTCTCCAATTTTTTCTAAATATTCTCTTGTGAGAGCTTCTTTACCATTTGCCTTTACAAAATCATAAGCAATAAAACGCATATAGTCAAATAAAGCATCGTCAGTTGTTTTTTTCTCTCCAAGAGCTTTTGCAATTCTTAGATTTTCAATTTTTTCCTCTTTTTTAGAAACTTTATTATCTAAACTATCTAAAACTCTGCTAAAATCTTTTAGCGAATAAATAACTTCCATTTGAAAATGACAATTAGTGTTCTCATCAATGATAGGCGGATGTTTAATTCTTTCAATGTAGCCTATGTGAGATAGTTTAAGAAAAGTTTTTTCAAATCGTTTAATAATGTCTGCAAGAAATGCTTTTGCTTTTTCAGTTCCAAAAAATCCTTCAATAAAATAACCGATAAAGACACCATTTTTGTTTTTGGGATAGATAATTAAATTAGGTATAGGTAGTTCAAGTTCGATAAATTCGTCACCTTTTGCACCAGCAATATAGAAAAAAATAAAGAAAAATTCTTTAAGTTTTAAAGAATTATGGTATAATTTTATTACTGACGGACTTAACATTGTCGTTCTTTAGCGTTAGGGAGGTCAATACTGCTTATTAAGGTGGTTATTATTAATTCTTTCATTGTTTAATCCTTATTAGGGAGGTTGTTGAGCTACCGATGGGGGTCGGTAGCTTTTATATTCAAAATGTTATCATTTGATACCTTAATATGTCAAGTAAGAGGGGTATCAAATCGATTTACATATAAGGGGTTTATACTGTTCTTTTGATGTAAAGCACCCAAAGGGTGCATTCCGATAGTGGTAAGTAGTAGTAAGCGAGTGTATAGCTTTGCTTTTTAGAAGCAATAACTTTTTAAAGAAGAATCCTAATTTTAGTTTTAATTAATTGTCAATTTTCTTATTTAAGAATTGATTATCAATTGAGTATAGCTAATAATTTTGTTAATCAGTAGAATTTGGTATTTCTGTAATACGGAGAATAAATTTTAAGATGATTTTGAGCTCATAGAGACAAAAAATTAACTTCTCTGCTATGTTAGTATTTAAAATAGAAAAAAATCGCTCCACGGCTTTCTAATCGCTTAATTTTGATATGTTTTGATTTATGGACCATAAATTTATTTTTGGATGCATAGGACCACAAATAAATTGTCAATTATGGTCCATAATTTTTTGAAGATATTTTTTTGCAGTGTTATAGCTTATTTGAGCTGTTTTAGCTACTTTATAAGGAGTTATTTCTTCTCCTTGCAATCTAAGTAGATTAACTGCATTAATAACTTTTTCTTTT
>JALTBU010000201.1 GCA_027008345.1 Nautiliaceae bacterium
CTCATCAACTCATCAACTCATCAACTCATCAACTCATCAACTCATCAACTCATCAACTCATCAACTCATCAACTCATTTATAGTATAATTCCATCAAAAAACAGGAGGGGATGTTGGATTATTATGAAATATTGGGTGTAAGCAGAACTGCTACAAAAGTTGAAATTAAAAAGGCATATAGAAAACTTGCAATGAAATACCATCCTGATAGAAATCCGGGAGATAAAGAAGCCGAAGAAAAATTTAAACTTATAAATGAAGCATATCAGGTTTTAAGTGATGATGAAAAAAGAGCAATATATGACAAATTCGGAAAAGAAGGGCTTGAAGGGAGAGGATACAGACCAAGCGGAGATTTTAGCGATATATTTGATATGTTTAATGATATTTTCGGAGGATTTGGATTTGAAGAAAATTATAATGACACGCCTTATGATTTAGACAAGGCAGTTGAAATAACACTTGAATTTGAAGAAGCGGCTTATGGTGTAAGTAAAACTATAAAAAATCAATACCTTTCACTTTGCCCTAAATGTAACGGCACAGGTGCTAAAACAAAAGAGACATGTCCTACATGCAAAGGTCATGGACGAATTATAGTAGGCAACGGTTTTATCAAAATGAGCCAACCTTGCCCTAACTGTGAAGGTAAAGGATATATAATCAAAGAAAAATGTGACGAATGCCATGGCAGAGGATATATCTTAAAAGAAGAAGAGTTGCATATTGATATTCCAGCTGGTGTAGATTCAGGTATGAGAATGCGAATACCTGGTAAAGGAAACGAAGGTAAAAGAGGAAGAGGAGATTTATATCTTGTATTTAAAGTTAAACCTTCAAAAATATTTAAAAGAAAAGGCAATAATTTAATTGTAGAAATACCAGTATTTTTTACAAGTGCTATTTTAGGAGATAAAATAAAAATTCCTACTCTTGAAGGTGAAAAAGAAATAGAAATCAAACCAAATACAAAAGATAAAACTCAAATAATGCTTAAAGGCTTAGGACTCCCAGACCCAAATACTGGGTATAAAGGTGATTTATATGCAATTATAAATATTGTGTATCCTAAAAAAATGACAAATGAACAAAAAGAACTTCTTGAAAAACTTCATGAAAGTTTCACAGGAGAGATAAAAGAGCACAAATCTATTTTAGAAGAAGCAATTGATAAAGTTAAAAGCTGGTTCAAAAACTAAGTAACCAGCTTATTAATTTTTCCGCAGGTAAAAAAATATAATTTGCAATCGGAGTAAAAAGAATAATAATCAAAATAACCATTCCATAAGGCTCTATTTTATTATAAAATTTTACAATCGACTTCCATCCAAACTGTAATGACAAATATTTTAATGCATTTGCTCCATCAAGCGGTGGGATAGGTACAGCATTAAATACCGCTAAAATTACATTTACTACTACCATATAATATAAAAACATAAACATAAAAAGTGAAATTATATTCTCAGGAGGATAGAAAAATCCTATTATACTCGCACTAATTATTGCTAAAACAAAATTATAAGTTATACCTGCCAAAGAAACAGCAACTGCTCCCATATATCCACCATTTTGTATTACTGTAAAAACATTAACCGGCACAGGTTTAGCCCATCCAAAAATTATAGGGTCATTGACTCCAGCAAGTTTTTGAGATATAAAAAGCAAAACAGGAAAAATAATACTACCAAAAGGGTCTATATGTTTTAAAGGATTAATACTTAGCCTTCCCTCTCTTGTCGCTGTTAAATCTCCATAATATTTTGCAACAAGTCCGTGCATTATTTCGTGCCCTATTATTGCAAATAAAAAAGCTAAAATTAAAGCACTGTATTTAATAATTAATTCCATAAATTCTCCTAATAAGGATTATAACTGTCTTTGTTACATCCCGCAGTCAGATAAGGCTTTTTACCTTCTCTTAATTCTTTTTCAATTTCATTTACACTTTTACCTACTCTATTCCATCTGATAGTAAAATTACTATCCCAGCTCATATAAATAAACCATGGTTTTCCGACAATGTATTTATATCTCACCGGTCCCCAAAATCTGCTGTCGTTACTATGATCTCTATTATCACCCATCATAAAGTAATTATCTTTTGGAACAATTATAGGTCCATAATCAACAACTTCTCTTGGAAAGTTCATCTTCGGATCATGATGAATTCCTGGATGAAGTCTCATATATGGGTCTTTCACCCATATTTCTCCGTTTATTGAAACAGTCTGCGCTTTCATTTTTTTAGCAAATTCTTTTGTTTTTTCATCGTTATTTTGAACTCTCAGATATAGATGTTTATTTCTTACCATAAGTTTATCACCGCCTACGGCAACACATCTTTTTACAAAATGCATTTTTGGATTTACAGGCCATCTAAATATTACAATATCCCCTCTTTTTGGCCTTGGACCATCTATAAGATGCCCATCACCTTTAAAATCAGGTAATATAGGAATTTCGAGCCAAGGAATATGTGGTATAGGAACACCATAAGCAAATTTTTTGGCAAACAGCGCATCACCTGGAAGCAGTGTATTTTTCATACTTCCGCTTGGTATTACAAAAGCCTGAGCTACAAAAAATATAACAAGTAAAACTATTACAATTGTACCAGTCCAACTATTAGACCAGTGATAAAATTTTTTTATTTTCTCTTTCATTTTGCCTCTTTAAATTTTTTAGCAGCTTTGAGTGTATTTTTTAAAAGCATCGCAATAGTCATAGGACCAACACCACCCGGTACAGGTGTAATATATGACGCTTTCTTACTTACATTTTCAAAATCAACATCCCCAACAAGTCTTCCATCAGGAAGTTTGTTTATTCCGATATCTATAACAATCACTCCCTCTTTTACCATATCAGCTGTAATAAGATTTGGCTTCCCGACACCCACAATTACAATATCAGCTCTTTTTGTATGCTCTTTTAAATCTTTTGTAGCAATATGGCATATATCTACTGTGGCCATTTCGTTGACAAGCAATGCCCACATAGGTTTACCGACAATATTACTTGCACCTACTATACATACATCTTTTCCGTAAACATCAATATTGTATTCTTTAAAAATTTCCATTACACCAAGCGGAGTACATGGTGCAAAAGTATCAAGCCCTTCAACAAGTCTTCCCATATTGTAAGGATGGAATCCATCAACATCTTTATCAGGAGATACTCTTTCAAGAATTTTTGTGGTATCAATATGTTTTGGAAGCGGAAGCTGTATCAAAAGCCCATGAATATTAGGATTTTCATTTATCATATCTATTGTACTTAAAAGTTCTTTTTCAGTAATTGTCTCAGGAAATTCATGAACAACCGAATATATACCTGTCTGTTTACATGCGTTGCTTTTCATTTTTACATATGTCTGACTAGCAGGATCATCTCCTACCAAAATTACAGCAAGCCCTGGAATAAATCCTTCTTTTTTAAGTTCTTCAACTTCTTTTTTTACCTCAGCTTTTATTTTTTGTGATAATTTTTTACCGTCCAAAATTGTCATCATTTTTCCTTTATGGTAAAATATTTCAGAATTTTAACATAAAAGGACATTATTGAGATTAATCCTACTAATTTGGCCTCTGTTTTTATTTGCAAAAGAAGACTGGTTTATTACAAAACTTGAATACGGCAAAATGTTATATAATAATCCACGAGGAATAAGCTGTGCAAAATGTCATGGAAAATATGCTCAGGGAAAAATAATTTCAAAATATTATATAAAAATAAAAAATCGAAAAATTCTAAAAATAATAAAAGCCCCCAATATCCAAAATGTATCTTATGAACAATTTAAAAAGAAACTTTTTCATAAAAAACTCTCTGTTATGCCCAAATACGACTATCTTACAAATCAAGAAATTAATGCTATTTATATGTATATTCAATCTATATCAAGGAAGGAAAAATGATTTTTAAAAATATTAAAGAACTCGAAGAAATTGTCAAAAAAGATGACATAGAAAAAGCAAAAAAATTAATATCTATGCCTCTAAAAATCAAAACTCTTGTAAATACCCCTAAAAGAAGTGCATTAATGGTAAGCGGACATCAGGTAAAACATCTCAATAAAATAGATGAAATTCCTGCGGATATAATCATCTTAAATCTTGAAGATGGTGTACCTGAAAATAAAAAAGAAATTGCAAAATATATGATTGCTGTATTCTTATCACATTTTAAAAATCCTGACAAAGAGCTTGTAATACGTATTAATCCTCTCGATAACAAAGGCAAAGAAGAGATAAAATTTTTTGAAAAATTCCCTAATATAAGCGCATTTAGAATTCCAAAAGTTAATTCAATAGAAGATATTGACGATGTATTTTTTTTAACAGAAAAAGATTTACATATTTCAGTTGAAACCAAAGAAATTTTTATAAATCTTAAAGATTTTTATCATCCAAAACTTAAAGTATATTATCTTGGAATATATGACCTTCTTAATGAATTAAATATTTCACATTCCATTATTAATACTGATAATCCTTTTATTCATAAAATTTTAAGCGATTTTTCATTATATTCAAATTATAACAATATTCATCCAATGGGATTTGTATATCAGAAATACAAAGATTTAGAAGGTTTTAAAAAGTGGTGTCTTCTTCAAAAAAATATGGGAATAAAAGGGGTAGGATGTATAACTCCTGCCCAAGTTGAAATTGCTAATAAAATTTTTTCAGAAAACAAAGAATTTGCAAAAATGATAGTTGAAAAATTCGAATCAGAAGGTCCTTTTACAATAGA
>JALTBU010000202.1 GCA_027008345.1 Nautiliaceae bacterium
ATTTACTTGAAAAATATCTAAGCGGGGCTACTGCTAGCGGGCTTTGGGAAGCAAAACTTGGGAATATGAAGCCTTGGGAAGTTCACACTTACGCCCCGGCTTTTAAAGATGATGAAATTGATGAAATTGCGGATATTTCTCATAGTGTTGTATTTAATTCGTTTAATCAGCTTGAAAGATTTGAAGCAAGGGTTAAAAATAAAGCGTTAATTGGACTTAGGGTAAATCCTGGCGTTTCATCTGCACCTGTGGCGCTTTATGACCCGTGCGCTGCATATAGCCGTCTTGGAATTACAAAAGAAAATTTTAGAGCCGATAAACTAAAAAATGTAAGCGGACTTCATTTTCACGCACTTTGCGAACAGCTAGACACTGCACTTGAAAAAACACTTGAAGGATTTGAGAAAAATTTCGGCGAGTATCTAAAAGATATGGAATGGGTAAATTTTGGAGGAGGTCATCATATTACAAGAAGTGATTATAATGTTGAAAATTTAATAAAAATCATTAAAGAATTCAAAACTAGATATCCAAATATAAAAGATGTTTATCTAGAACCAGGCGAAGCGGTAGGGCTAAATGCCGGATATTTAGAAGCTCAGGTTTTAGACATAGTTGATAACGGAATGAAAATAGCAATTCTTGATACCTCAGCAGAAGCCCATATGCCAGATGTATTAGCTATGCCTTATAGACCAGAAGTTAGAAATGCTTCAAAACCTGGTGAAAAAAAATATACATATAGACTTGGCGGAGTTACCTGTTTAGCTGGAGATGTTATAGGGGATTACAGCTTTGATGAGCCTCTTAAAGTTGGTGATAGAGTAATTTTTGAAGATATGGCAATTTATACAATGGTTAAAAATACTTCATTTAACGGAATAAAACTTCCTAGCATTATTATCAAAAGAAAAGATGGCAGTTTTTATAAAGCAAGAGAATTTCATTATGAAGATTTTAGGGATAGATTAAGTTAAAAGGGAAATCCCTTTTATTTTCTTAGTGAAAAGAAAGCAACTGCAGCAACTATCCAACCTACTAAAACAATAAATATACCAATTCCAATTATTGTTAATAAACTTCCCCAATAAAACATTTTTGCAGTAGTTTCAAAAAGTTGCACTTTTGTAACTTCATAAATTCCTAAATAAGCTTTTTTGTAATAAATTGCCTGTAAAACAAACATAGGTATTACAATCAATATCCATAAAAGTCCTATTGCAGAATCTTGGCTTAAATTTTGGCCTATAAGTGCAAAAATAATTCCTGCGCCTATAACAAAAACTAAAGGAATTAAAATATAAGCAAATAAAAAATTTTTAAAAATCTGTTTTTCAGGTGCTAATTTTGATATTTTATAAATTCCAATAAGCAGTGTTACAA